>DAOPKR010000020.1:41503-45175 GCA_035391305.1 Draconibacterium sp. | reverse complement strand
TCACCGTTCATGTATTTGTTGTAGCCAACCAAATCCATTAAACCATGTCCGCTGAAGTTGAACAGAATTACTTTTTCTTTTCCTTCTTCCTTAGCTTTTAAAGCTTCGCGAATGGTTGCTGCAATAGCATGTGTAGTTTCAGGTGCCGGAATAATACCTTCAGTTTTTGAGAATAACAATCCTGCCTCAAAACATTCACTTTGGTGAACAGCAATAGCATCCATTAAACCGTCGCGCAGGGCGGCGCTAACCAGTGGCGCCATTCCGTGGTAGCGCAAACCACCCGCGTGGATTGGTGCCGGAACAAAGTTATGACCCAAACTGTACATTGCGAGAAGTGGCGTCATTTGAGCCACATCACCATTGTCGTAAATAAAAGGTGCTTTTGTTAAAGTGGGGCAACTAAATGGTTCGGCACCAATAATCTGAATATTTGCCCCGTGTATTTTTTCGTACATAAACGGGAACGAAATACCTGCAAAGTTGCTTCCGCCACCACAACAACCAATAACTACATCAGGATTTTTAATGCCCACTTTTGCCAACTGTTTTTTAGCTTCCAAACCAATAATTGTTTGGTGCAACATAACATGATTTAAAACTGATCCCAGTGAATAACGTGTTCCACCTGTTGGATCGGTAACAGCGGCTTCAACAGCTTCAGAAATAGCAATTCCCAAACTTCCAGGTGTATCAGGAAATTCAGCAAGAATATTGCGGCCGGCCTGGGTTTCCATACTTGGACTGGCAACACATTTTCCGCCCCAGGTTTCCATCATCATTTTTCGGAAAGGTTTCTGATCGAAACTAACTTTAACCATGAATACCTTACATTCAATCCCGCCAATTTGAGCGCAGGCATACGAAAGGGCAGAACCCCACTGACCGGCACCTGTTTCGGTAGTCAGTTTTTTAATACCAAACTGTTTATTGTACCACGCCTGTGCAACAGCTGTATTTGGTTTGTGGCTTCCGGCTGGCGAAATACCTTCGTTTTTGTAATAGATTTTTGCAGGTGTGCCGAGCGCTGCTTCCAGTTCGTAGGCACGAATGAGCGGACTTGGCCTCCATTGTTTTAATATATCGCGAACAGGTTCAGGAATGTCAATCCAGCGTTCCTGGCTCACTTCCTGTTCAATCAGGTTCATCGGGAAAACAGGCGCCAGCATTTCAGGGCCAACCGGGTTTCCGTCGGGCCCGAGTGGCGGATTTAAAGGTGTTGGCAGATCGGGTGAAAGATTGTACCACTGTTTAGGCATCTCCGATTCATCGAGAAAAATCTTCTTTATTCTTGTCATGATTTTTGGTTTTTAATTAATGTTATAATTTATTTTTTAAACTCAATTTTTACTTCTTTTTTTAAAAAGAAAAAGGGATTTATTGCAAACGCGCAATAAATCCCTTCTTCCGGCTATTAACTCCGTAAGTTATATGATTCTTCCCGCGCTTCCATTTTCACGTTGCGCCAGCTCCACTCTTTTCCGTATAAAGGCATTTTGTACATATCTCACTTTTGTTCAACACGTAAAACTAATACTATTTTTTTTTCAATCAAATATTTCATTACTCTTATCAATATTAAGAAATATCCTTTTTTCCGATTACAGGATAATTAAAGAAAGATGGTTTTTAAGCGATTTTAACTGAACTATTTTTCTTTTGTTTTTGCCGTTCAACATGAATATCTATTTTTGCAACGTTTTTAATTATATTGAACTTGATAACAGAAAATTCCTGACAAGAGAGTTTTTCACGGGTAACGAATATTTTAAATTTTTGTCTTGTGTCTTGATTCTTGTGTCTCGATTTCAATTTTAAAAGAATGAATAAACCAATCGTTGTTAGTGGAATCCGTCCTACCGGATATTTACACCTTGGAAATTACTTTGGTGCAGTGCGTAATTTCGTAAGGATGCAGGAAGATTTTAACTGTTACTTTTTTATTGCAGATATTCATTCGTTAACAACGCATCCAACTCCCGGAGATTTACAGTCGGGCGTGAAGCAGGTACTTGCTGAATATCTGGCTTGCGGAATTGATCCTGAAAAAGCTACAATTTTTATTCAAAGCGATGTTCCGGAAGTGACTGAATTATATACTTTGTTAAATATGAATGCTTATCTGGGCGAACTGGAGCGTACAACTTCGTTTAAAGATAAAGCACGTCAAAACCCCGACAATGTAAATGCCGGGTTGCTTACTTACCCGGTTTTAATGGCTGCCGATATTATTATTCACAAAGCGAAATATGTTCCGGTTGGAAAAGACCAGGAGCAAAACCTTGAAATGGCGCGGAAATTTGCCCAACGGTTTAACCACATGTATGGCAAAAAAGTATTCCCGAAACCAAAACCATTTACTTTTGATGGCGGCGATATGATAAAAGTTCCGGGTTTGGATGGCAGCGGAAAAATGGGAAAATCGGAAGGGAACGCAATCAACCTTTTCGAGGACCCGAAATCAATCCGCCAAAAAGTGATGCGCGCTGTTACCGATTCGGGCCCAACTGAAATGAACCAGAAAAAATCGGAACCGGTTGAAAATCTTTTCACTTTGCTGAAAATTGTTTCAACACCCGATTCGGTTGCCCATTTTGATGCTTTATACAATAGATGCGAAATCCGTTACGGCGATTTGAAAAAACACCTGGCCGAAGAAATTATCGCATATACTTCACCAATTCGCGAGCGGATTATTGAAATTCTGGAAGATGATTCGTATCTTGCGAAGGTTGCCAGAATGGGTGCCGAAAAAGCACGCGAATCGGCGGCAAAAACACTTCAGGAAGTAAAGGAAGTGATTGGATTCAGGAAACTTTTTTAGTTTTATTATCATACCCCATAAAGTATGGCCGGGCTGTTGTCCGGCTTTTTTTGTTATAAAGAATTAATGACCACAGATTACGCGAATTTTCACAGATTAAAAAAAATCTGTGTGAATCTTGTCTGAACCTTAGAGAAGAAAATTTATATTGAGATGATATACATTTACTTCAACTAAAAACTGAACCATTGAATCTTTAAGATAATTCCTGTTTAAATTGTTTTGGCTTGTTCATTCATTTCACCATTATCCGTCTTTTCCTTATTTTTACTCATTACTTAAACTGTAACCAATGAAATTAATTTGTTTGCTTGCACCCCTCATTTTTTTAACTACGCTGCTTTTCGCTCAAAACGATCAAACAAAAACAGGTGCGTGGGAAAGACTTTTTAATGGCAAAAACCTGGATGGCTGGGAAGTGAAATGCCTGCCAAAAGACCAAAACAAAACTTTTTGGACGGTAAAAAACGGCGCTATTGAATGTAATTCAATTGGCCGCCCCGACCATAATTATGTTTGGTTAATCAATAAAAACGAATATGTTGATTTTGATTTGCAGTTAAAATTTCAAATCTTCAATTCATCGAATGGAAACAGCGGAGTACAGTTTCGGAGCCGGTTTGATGATTCAGAAACAGCGCGTGGCGGTGGTTGGTTAAGTGGTCCACAGGCCGATATTCATCCACCAGCACCATTTCGTGCCGGGTTAATTTATGATGAAACTGATGGGGTAAACCGTTGGATTTTCCCTTCTTTGAAAAACTGGGAAATAAGCGAACCCGAAGTTCCAAAAACCGCACTTCAAACCAAATTGTTTTATGCTGATAATAATCCGGATATCTGGAATA
>DAOPKR010000020.1:36877-41403 GCA_035391305.1 Draconibacterium sp. | reverse complement strand
GCAAATGTGTTGACCGGAATCATTCGGTACACTGCCGCAACCGGCGACAAAACATACGAATGGGTAATAGAAAATACCTTTTCAAAAACAAAAAAAATTGTGGCACCGGCCAGCCAGGATTATCCCGAACAAAGAACCGAAAATTATATTAATGAATATTACGACGACGAAGGCTGGTGGGCGCTGGCCTGGGTTGAAGCTTTTGATTTAACCGGTGAGCAAAAGTACTTTGAAATGGCAAAAACCATTTTCGAAGATATGAAAGGTGGTTGGGACGACCGTTGCGGCGGCGGAATTTTATGGAAAAAGGGCTTGCTCTACAAATCGGCCATTTCAAACGAATTATTCCTGCTTTTGGCAGCCCGGCTGGCTCTGCGGGATGAAAACCGTGAATATTATCAGTCCTGGGCAAACAAAGAATGGGAGTGGTTTTCTCAAACCGGGATGATAAACGATTTACCTCTTGTTCACGATGGAGTGCAGGAAGATTGCGTGGCAAGAGGGCGGCATTATACATACAATCAGGGAGTGATTCTGGCAGGGCTCGTTGATTTGTACAAACTCAATGGCAGGCGGGAACATATTGATCTGGCAGGTAAAATTGCTGCTGCTGCTATTCAGAATATGTCAACTCCAGATGGCATTTTAAAAGGCCTCCCCAAACAGGAAGACGGCGCTGATGGCGTTCAGTTTAAGGGTATTTTTATGCGGCACCTGGGTTATTTATACAAGCAGACAAAAAATCCCGTATTCAAGGAATATCTTTTAACGAATGCAGAATCAATAGAAAAATCGGCAACTGAACCCGGATCAGATTTAATTGGTTCGCAATGGGAGGGGCCATTTGACAAAGCAGATGCAGGAAGGCAAAGCTCTGCAGTTGACGCACTTGTGTCGGCATTTGAAACTTCAAAATAATTAATAGATAAGAAAAGTTTAATATCAATGTTTGCTGCCATTATTAGAAAACAATCTATTATTTCTATATTTAGGCCTGAAATAAAACTTGTTTGATGGACGCAAAATTGAATACACGTTTTCTGTTTATTTTAATTTTCTCAATAATATTTTTGAACATTTCAGGCCAAAATCAACATAAAATAGATTCAATAAAAGCATTAAATCTTGTTGAGAAGGATAATAAAACCATTGCTGACAACCTGAACAACATTGCCAATATTTATTCTGACAGTGATATTGACAGCGCCTACTTTTACGCCAACAAAGGCCTTTCAACCTCAAAACAAATCAGCTATAAAAATGGGGAAGCGGGTGCTTATTATTTGTTGAGTTATTTCAATGACCGCGAGGGAAAGGTAAACGAAGCCATTGAAAACATGCAAAATGCAATAAAACTTTTTACTGAATTAAAAGATTCATCATACCTGGTTGCCTGTTATAATAATCTTGGGGTTTTATATTCCTACGGAACCGATCAAAAAACAAGTCTTGAGTATTTTATCAAAGCGATGAACCTTGCTGAAACTATAAACGAAACCTTTGCATTATCAGAAGCTTACAGCAACATTGGTACGTTTTATGAGTATCTGGAGGAATATGGCTCAGCGCTTAAATATTATACAAAGGCACTTGAGATTGATATAAAATCAAATAGCAAACATAACATTGCGCTTTCTTACATTACAATCGGAAATGTCAACCTTAAACTTCAAAGGTTGGAAAATGCCCGTGACAGCCTGAAAAAAGCTCAAAAACTAATCTCTGTGGTTACCGATAATTACAGGCAAACTGAATTATATATTAATCTGGCAAAATATTACCTCGAAACAAATCAGCTTGACTCGGCTGCTGACCATATTAATTTTGCCAAAGAGTTAAATGATAAATATAACTACGACCGTTTAAACGCTGATATTTTACTTTTTGATGGAGATTTTATGTTCAGGAAAAAAAATTATAAAGAATGTCTCCGCATATATGATGAGGCGTATGATATATACAGCAAACTAAAAATACATGACAATTTCAATAATATTTACAGGAACAAATCAACCGCCTTTTCTGAGCTTGGAATGCATGACAAGGCGTATAAAATGCTTCAGCTTGCGCAACAAATAACCGACGAATTTAAACCCAATGAAATAGCTAAAGTACTGGGTGAGTTTGAACATGCCGAAGCATTGAAAGAAGAAAAAAACAAATTAAAACTTGAACAGGAAGTTCAATTCCAAAAAAACAAGAGCGAACTTATTTTAATCCGGGCTAAACTCCATGGCGCAATAATTTCAATTGTTTTTCTGGTTATAATTACGGGTCTGGTTGTTTATTTTTATTTTGCAAAACGAAAACATAATGAACAGCTTGAAGAGAATTACAAAATAATTCAGGAACAAAAATCCTTGCTTGAAGAAAGTTTTCTAAATCTCAAAAGCAACGAGAAAAAACTCAGTCAGCTAAACGCCACAAAAGACAAATTCTTTTCAATTATAGCACACGATCTCAAAAATCCGTTTAATGTTTTAATGGGATTATCAGATATTGTAATTACTGATCCTGACGTTCGGCATTCGGAGGAGTTTGAACAAATTATCGATGGAATTTTTCAAACCGCAAAATCGGGTTATAATTTGTTGGAGAATTTGTTGGAATGGGCCCGCAGTCAAACCGGCGAACTTGAATATAAACCTGGTTTTTGGGCAATTGGCGAAATAATTTCGTTGAACACTAATTTATTTAGGGAATCAGCAAAAGCAAAAAGTATAGAAATTTGCATTTTAAACAAATCCGATTTTAAAATATACGCCGATTATAACATGGTAAATTTTATTGTTCGGAACTTAATGAACAATGCAATAAAATTCTCGTACCAAAATAGTAAAATTGAAATTAGCCAGGAACTAAAGGATGATCTTTACATTTTTACAATCCAGGATTATGGAATTGGGATGAACCGTGAGACGCAGGAAAAACTGTTCAAAATTGAAAGTACTCATCCAATTTCCGGAACTGCAAATGAAAAGGGGACGGGTTTGGGACTGATCATTTGCAAAGAATTCATAGAAAAAAATGGTGGGAATATTTGGGTTGAAAGTGCTGAGGGAAAAGGAAGCAGCTTTCATTTTAGTTTGCCGGTTAACGACGGGAAAGAAACTTAAAAACAGATTAATTTTCAACGTATTTAATTTCGTTTCAAAATATTATTTCAAAATGATAAAATCAATTAGTGCCAATTTAGTTATCGTTTTATTGTTAGTTGCATGCCAACCACAAACAAAGCAAAATGAGGAAACTCTAAAACCAAATATCGTTTACATTCTTGCGGATGACCTGGGTTATGGCGATTTGAGCGTTTACGGACAAACGCATTTTAAAACGCCAAATATTGATAAAATGGCTGCTGAAGGAATGTTGTTTACACAACACTACGCCGGCACAACAGTTTGCGCACCTTCCCGGTCTTCGCTGATGACGGGGCTGCACACTGGGCACACGCCAATTCGCGGAAACAAAGAGTGGAAGCCTGAAGGACAGTGGCCTGTTCCCGATTCAACTTTTACAATTGCCGAAATGTTGAAAGATGCAGGCTACTCAACCGGCGCTTTTGGGAAATGGGGACTTGGATTTCCCGGTTCGGAAGGCGATCCGAACAAGCAGGGTTTCGATGAGTTTTTTGGATACAATTGCCAGCGACTGGCACATAATTATTACCCCGGACATTTATGGGACAATCAGGAAAAAGTGATTCTGGAAGGAAACAGCGGAGATAAATTTGAACAATATGCACCCGAAATGATCCACCGGCGCGCTCTTCAGTTTATTGAAAAAAACAAGGACAAACCATTCTTTTTATATTATCCGAATACAATTCCACATGCCGAATTGTTGCTTCCCGAAGATAACCTTACCCAATTTCGTGACAAATTTCTGCCCGAAAAAAATTACAAAGGAGCAGAACCCGGAAGTCCCGGTTTTCGTGAAGGACCATACGGAACACAACCCGAAAGCCATGCAGCTTTTGCCGCAATGGTTACTTTACTTGATAAACAGGTTGGCGAAGTTCTTGCAAAACTGAAAGAACTGGGAATTGAAAAAAACACGGTCGTAATTTTTACTTCCGATAACGGACCACATTTGGAAGGTGGCGCCGATCCTGATTATTTCGATTCAAACGGAAAACTAAAAGGATACAAACGTGATTTGTACGAAGGAGGAATCCGCGAACCTATGATTGCCTGGTGGCCGGGGAATATTGAAGCCGGTTCAGTAAATAATCATATTTCAGCATTTTGGGATGTTATGCCTACAATTGCAGATTTGGTTGGAATTGAAGCTCCCAAAAATATCGATGGCATTTCTTTTTTACCTTCAATGTTAAAAAAAGAGGGTCAAAAACAACACGATTATTTGTATTGGGAATTTCATGAACAGGGAGGAAGAAAAGCGCTGAGAAAAGGCGATTGGAAGCTGGTACAGCAAAATATTTTTAACGCGGAAAAAACTACAACCGAATTGTACAATTTGTCAAATGATATTGGCGAAGAAAATAATGTAGCTGCTGAAAATCC
>DAOPKR010000020.1:32721-36777 GCA_035391305.1 Draconibacterium sp. | reverse complement strand
ATAACAGGATTAAACAGTATATCCGTAACTCCTATTTTGTATAAACCCTCTTCTTTGTCGGGCGCAGTTTTAACTTCGTAATTATTCAGTTCGAGGAGTTTTTTAAGAAATTCAATTCTTTCCCGGGTTGCTCCCGTTTCAACAACAGTGCAACGGATTCCGTCAAACTCTTCAACAATATGTTTTCCTTTATTTAATTGCATCTCTTAATCTGTTTATACGTTAAAATTTCCAGCCCCTTTTCCGTCAATAGACGGAGTAAATGCCCCCTTTGACGGGGGTTGGGGGTGATATAAAATCACTTCCTTTTCAATTTCCTAATACAAAAATGCTCCGCTTATCTCGCGAATGATTTCAAAAATACCGCTGGCAAAACCAACTGCAAAAATACCGGTTACACAAATTACAAGTGCAACCCGCATATAATTTGAGCTTCTGAAAGTTGCTACCGGATTTTCACTTTTCTCGATGAACATGGCACGGATTACTTTCAAATAGTAATAAAGAGAAATGGTTGCATTTAAAACGGCAATCAAAACAAGTATAAAATAACCGCTTGAAGCTGCTGAGGTGAACAGGAAAAATTTTCCGAAAAATCCGGCAACCGGTGGAATTCCTGCCAGCGAAAACAATGAAAGTGTCATTAGCAGACTAAGTTTTGGATTGGTTTTGTACAAACCGTTGTAACCGTCAATTGTTTCAACTCCCGAGGCATTTGAAATTGCTTCAACAACTCCAAACGCGCCAAGGTTTGTAAATACATAAATCAGCACAAAATATACAACTGCTGACATTCCCAAATCATTCGCTCCCAAAATCCCGAGTAAAAGAAATCCGGCCTGTGCGATAGATGAAAAAGCAAGAAATCGTTTAATGTTGTTTTGGCGCAAGGCAAAAAGGTTGGCAATTGTCATTGTGAAAACTGCAAGCGTGTATATTAACGGTTTCCACATTTCGGTTATCGTTTTGAAAACAGTGAATAATACTATCACAAAAATAAATGATGCAGCGCCTTTCGAAATTACAGAAAGATAGGAAGTAACGTTGATTGGCGCTCCTTCATAAACGTCGGCAGTCCAGAAATGAAAAGGCACAAGCGAGATTTTAAATCCCATTCCGCTAACAAAAAAGATAAAACCCAGCGCTACCATCGAATTTGAAGTGATGGATTGTGCAATATCAGTAAAGTAAATAGAACCGGTTACCCCATAAATTAATGAAAGACCAAACAGAAGTACGCCGGACGATAGCGCCGACGATAAAATGAGTTTAATACCGGCTTCTGCTGAACGGCTCCTGATTTTGTCGAAAGCTGCCAAACCCGCAATTGGTATGGTTGCGGTTTCAATGCCAATATAAAATATAAGGAAATCGCCCGCTGAAATCATAAAATTCATTCCAATCAGGGTTGCAAGTGTCAGCAGAAAATATTCGCTGATTCTGTCGGCATTTTCGTCGCGTTTCAACCAACCTTCGGCTTGCAGGAAAATGATGAAAACCCCGATATTCAGAATATTTTTCATTAAAGCAGTAAGTGCCGATGATTGATAAGAACCTCCAAACAACCCGCCTGCCTGAGATGGAATAAATCCAACAAGCGTGACCAATCCAAAAAGCCAGATTGAAAAAGGTATCAGCTTTTTCTTATTTTGTTCGCTTGTGGCAATTTCAGCAATTAATAAAATTATAATTGCGAGCGTGAGCACCAGTTCGTGGCGCATGATATAAAATTGTTCGATACTCATAATTCTTGCTTATTCAATTAAAAAGTTACCGCCATTGCCAGTTTTTCAACAATTGGTTTTAGGCTGTCGAGAATTGTATTTGAAAGCCAAAGTGGCGCAATACCAATTCCGGCAATTGCCAGTACCAATGTTATCATACTCAGTTTTTCGTACCATTTTGCATCGTTCAGCTGTTCGAAATGCGGGTTTTTAACCGGCCCGAGCAACAGAATTCCCACAACACGTAAAATATAAACCGCCGTAATTACAATCGACGAAGCGGCAACAATTGTTACTACCCTGTGAAAAATATCGGGGTGTTGAAATGCACCAACAAATACTGTCATTTCGGCAACAAATCCGCTTAATCCTGGCAACCCTAATGAGGCCAGACCAGCAATTACATAGACCACGGAAAGAAATGGTATAACTTTCATTAATCCACCCATTTCATTAATGTTTCGGGTGTGCGTGCGTCCGTAAATCATCCCGATTAATGCGAAGAAAAGAGCTGTCATTAAACCATGCGAAATCATTTGTAAAATTCCGCCGTCCATGGCAGTTTCGTTCATCATCAGCAAAGCAAAAAGTACAAGTCCGCAATGACTTACTGAAGAATAGGCATTGATATATTTGAGGTCTTTTTGCCAGATTGCACCAAATGCACCGTAAACAACACTGATACTTGTGAGAATGATAAAAATCCAGGCCTGTTCGTGAGCTGCTTCGGGCATCAAGAACATGGCAACACGAAACGCGCCGTAACCACCTAGTTTCATCAAAACTCCGGCATGAAGCATGGAAACTGCAGTTGGCGCCGAAGCATGACCATCGGGCGACCAGGTGTGGAATGGAAATAACGCACCAAGAATTCCAAACCCGATAAAAGTGAACGGGAAGAAAAACCGTTGCGCTTCAACCGGAATTTGTATTTTCGAAATTTCGAGAATGTTAAAAGTTAACGTGCCACCATCGGGTGCTGAGTTAAAATAAATACCAAAAATACCTACCATTAAAAGCGCCGAACCTCCCATTAACATTAAGGTAAGTTTCATCGCCGAACTTTCTTTTGGCCCACTGCCCCAGATTCCGATAAGCAGATACATTGGGATCACAGCAATTTCGTAAAACAAAAACATGGTAAACAAATCAAGCGAAATGAAGAACCCAAAAACCCCGGTGGCCAGCAAAATGAGCGAAATAAAAAATTCGCGGGTGAGGTATTGCATTTCCCACGAAGCAAAAATTCCTGCAAAAACTACGATTCCTGTTAGCATTATCATGGCCACCGCAATTCCATCAACACCAATTGTATAATGGATATTTAAACTTTCAAACCAGGTGTAATCAGCTACAAAAAGCATTTCGTCTGTCGCCCCGGCTTTACGAGCTCCGAGGTACATAAAAACCAGAACTGCAGAAACAATCAATTGAATACCCATTCCAATGGCAGAAACCATCCGGGTGCCTTTCATATCTTTCGTAAACAGGATGCCGGCCATGGTGAGCACCGGAACTACAATTAATAAGGTAAGTATATTCATATCGAATATTTTATTTTATCTGTTCTATTCTCTTTATTCAACCTTTTCTCTGTTTCGTCCGCAATTAGATTTGTTCTTTATTCGAAATTCTTCGCGGACGATTTCTTATTTTTCCCTTTTTTCCCGGGGTTGAAACCCCGGGCTACCAATATTTCGCTCCTTCGGAGCTAAGAATCAGCATTTTTTTCATCATTTAAAGAACCGGTAGCTACATTTTCGCCGTTTCGTCCGCAACTCATTTTGCGCTTTGTTCGATTTTCTTCGCGGACGATTTTTCTTTCTTCTTAATCCCGGGGTTGAAACCCCGGGTTATTCAAATTTCGCTCCTTCAGAGCTCAAAAATTAGCAACCCTTTCTTATCATTCCCCCTTTGGGGGAACGGGAAGGGGGCTGGCTTTCTATATCGCAAAAATCATCACAAGCGCCAAAGCAAGGGCACCGGCCACAAACATAAATGCGTAGTGCTGCAGTTGCCCCGACTGCATTCCTTTTATCCTGTATGAAACTTTTTCGGTTACAGTACCAATTCCAACCATAAACCCATCAACAATATGCCGGTCGAACCATGCCACAGGCCGCGAAATAAAATTGAAAATGATTTTTTTGGTTACGAAAAGGTATATCTCATCGAAATAAAACTTGTTGTAAGTAGCTGTGTATAAAATCCCCAGTTTCTTCGACATTCTTTCCGGAACAAGGCTTTCTTTTTTATAAAGAATCCAGGCCATTGCAATTCCCAGAAGTCCGATTAATACTGAAGGTATGGCAACAGCAAAATTCATTTCAGT
>DAOPKR010000020.1:27998-32621 GCA_035391305.1 Draconibacterium sp. | reverse complement strand
AGCAACAAGGATTTCGTCTTTACTGAAAAATCCTGAAAGTGGCGGCACACCGGCGATTGTTAAACAAGCAATTAAAAAAGTTATGTGCGTTATCGGCAGATATTTACGCAAGCCACCCATATCGTACATATAATTTGAATGAACTGCATGAATAATTGAGCCGGCGCCAAGAAACAACAAAGCTTTAAACATAGCGTGTGTAAACAGGTGAAACATGGAGGCCATGTAACCCAGTCCTTCTTCGCCACCATAACCTGAAACTCCTAGTGCAAGCATCATATAACCCAATTGCGAGAGTGTTGAAAACGCCAGTACCCGTTTTATATCGTATTGGGTTATTGCAATTACCGCGGCAAACAGCGAAGTAAAACCACCTACATAAGCAACTACTTCCTGTGCATCGGGCGCCTGAAAATGAATTACCGGAAACATGCGGGCTACCAAATAAACCCCGGCAACAACCATGGTTGCCGCATGTATTAATGCCGAAACAGGAGTTGGGCCTTCCATGGCATCGGGCAACCAGATATGTAGCGGAAACATGGCCGATTTACCGGCACCTCCAATAAAAATCAAAAGCATTGCCCAGGTAATTGCTGACATTCCCATAAAACTCAACGAAGTGGCGTTTGCAAAAACTGCCCCCTCAGGATTTGTGAGAACTCCAAAATCAAAGGTTTTTGCGGTAACCGAAAGTATTAATATTCCGATGAGAAACCCTAAATCGGCAAAACGGGTAACAATAAATGCTTTTTTCGATGCAGCAACTGCCGAAGGTTTCTGGTAATAAAATCCGATTAAAAGAAATGAACTCACTCCAACAAGCTCCCAGAAAATATACATCTGGAAAATATTGGTTGCAATTACGAGTCCAAGCATTGAAAAAGTAAACAACGACAAAAACGCATAAAACCGCTGAAATCCTTTTTCTCCATGCATATAACCAATGCTGTACAAATGCACCATAAACGAAATTGTGGTAACAACTACCAGCATCATCACCGAAATGGGGTCAAGTAAAATCCCCATTTTGATTTGTAACGTTTCGTTAAATTTCAGCCAGAGTACTTCATGTGGAATAATTGTCTGAAATCCTTCAGCGTGATGCCCGCCAAAAAAATAAGTATAAGCGGTTATCAACGAAAGAACAAATGAAACGCCCAAGCCGGCAGTTCCAAGCAAACCTGAAACAATGGGTTTCCATTTCATTCCCAGCAGTCCGGTTACAAGAAACAGGACAAGTGGAATCACCAGAATCAGTATCGTGTAATTGTACATATTTTAAAATTTTTGCTACCGGCTTTTTGTTTTTGGCGACTTGCTGCGCACCATCAACTTATTCCAAAGCTTTTTTATTATTTGTTTTAGTAATTTTCAATATGCTCTAAATATCCTAAACACCCTTTTTTTCATTCTTCCATTTATGCATTTTCGCATTCATGCATTAATACCGAAGTTCATTTACATTCTCAACGTCAATGTTCTTCAGTTTCCTGTAAATATTTATGATGAGGGCAATTGCCACAGAAGCCTCAGCAGCCGCAATTCCCACAACAAAAATTGCAAAAAAATGACCCTGCAACTGGTCGGGGTACAGGTAGCGGTTGAAAATTACGAAGTTGATATTCACCGAATTCAAAATCAATTCAACTGCCATTAATATAGTAATCAGGTTCCGGCGGATAATAAACCCGCAAACTCCGATAAAAAACATGATTGTGCTTACAATCAGAAAATGCTGTATTGGAATTCCCTGTATCATATTTCCGAGTTTTTATTTTTTTCTTTTTTGGCCACAACAATTGCGGCTACCATTGCGGCAAGCAATAAAATACTGATGAGTTCAAACGGCAAAACATATCCGTTTTTTCCGGTGCCAAGCAACTGGTTTCCTATGTTTTCCATTGTTGCAGGTATTTCGGCAACAGTACTATTTTGAAAAGGATATGTAAGAATTGTGGCAATTGTAATTCCGCTGCCGATTACTGCGACACTTACTCCCATAATCAGCTTAACTGTATCAGGGTGTTTAAAAAGATGCGAAATGTGGTGGGTAAGCAGAATACTGAATATGATTAAAACGACAATACCTCCGGCGTACAAGGTAAGCTGAACTGCTGCCATAAACTGGTATTGAAGTAAAAAATAAAGTCCGGCGGTGGCCATTAAAACAAAAAGCAGGTAAACAGCAGCGCGAAGAATTCGTCGTGTTGTTATCGACATAAGCGAAAAAACAAGAATTACTGCTGAAAACAAATAAAACATGATTACGTTGAAACTCATTTTTTTGCCTCCTTTCTGAGCGACGAGCCCGGCTGGTTTAAAACTTTGGTTAGATGACTGCGGTCGAAAACTGCATGTTCAAATTCCTGTCCGAAAGCCAGTGCATCCGATGGACAGGTTTTCACACACAAACCACAAAAAGTACACATCGACAAGTGATAAATGTGCTTATCTATCACTCTTTCCGGTTTTCCTTCGGCGTTGGGAACGCGGTTGGTAATTATTTCGATTGATCCGTTTGGACAATTCATTTCACAAATTCCACAGCCGGTGCAGGCGTGCAGGTTGTTTTCGTCGTGCGGCATAATTATTTCGCCTTTGAACCGTTCTTCCATTTTTAATGTAGCACGGTTTTCGGGATATTGCTGTGTCACAATTTCCCCGGGGCTCACAAAGTATTTACCGGTTATGCGCATTCCAGCCCAGAGAGAAGAAATCCCGCTGAACATATCGCTGAAATATTTTGATATACTATTCATCAGTTCAAAGTTTCAAGCCTGCCCGGCGGCAGACGGGTTCAAAGTTCAAAGTCCGGAAATCCGAAACGTGTAACTTTTCCTGTATATTCATAATTAATCACTAATCCTTAATCAATCAAAAATGCCAGCCCATCAATACAAGGAAGGCGATGAAGACAATATTCACCAAACTTATCGGCAAAAGGTATTTCCATTCGAGCGTGAGTAACTGGTCGATCCGCAAACGAGGGAAAGTCCATTTAAACCACATGATGATATAAATGATGAAAAATGTTTTCAGAAAAAACCATACGATTGGTGGAATAAAATCCATGATATGATTGAACCCTTCCCAGTTGCCAATATGAAACGGCATCCAGCCGCCAAGAAAAATAGTTGCTGCAAGCGCTGCTACAATAAACATGTTTATATATTCGGCCAAAAAGAAAAAGGCAAATTTGATACCTGAATATTCAGTATGAAAACCAGCGGTGAGTTCCGATTCAGCTTCGGCCAAATCGAAAGGGCCGCGGTTAATTTCAGCGGTACTGGCAACCAAAAAAACTATAAAAGCTATAAATGCCGGAATGTGGCCTTTAAAAATCCACCAGCCGTTTGCCTGGCTTTCAATTATCGTCGAAAGTTGCATACTGCCTGAAAAAACCACAACTGCCATCAACGACAGTCCAACCGACAATTCGTAACTTACAATTTGTGCCCCGCTCCGCATGGCGCCAATAATCGAGTATTTGCTGTTACTGGCCCAGCCGGCAAGCAAAATTCCAACAACTCCGAGCGACGAAACTGCCATAATATAAAATACCCCAATGTTAAAATCGATGGCTTGCAGCCCTTTTGCAAAAGGTAGCGCCGCCATTGCCATCAGCGATGCAATAATTACAATAAAAGGCGCCAGGTTAAATAAAAACTTGTCTGATTTGCGAATCGGAATTAACTCTTTTATCAGCAATTTGATGAGGTCGGCAATGGTTTGTAAAAGTCCCCATTTTCCTACGCGGTTTGGTCCAACCCGGTTTTGCATGATGGCACATACTTTCCGTTCAAGATAAACAAGGAAAAGGCCGAGCAATGCAAAGAAAAGCAGGAAAAGCAAGCCAATCAGCACAAGTTCAGTAAACACAACCCATCCGGCGGACATGAATCCTGAAAGCCATTCGTGAACGGCGTTGGTAAGCGTTGAAAAATCGTATAAGTTTGATGACATATCTGTATTCATTTATCTGTCAATATCAGGAATTACAAGATCCAGCGAACCGCTGACAGCAACCAGGTCGGCAATTTTGTATCCCGAAGTTATTTTGTTCATTACAAAAAGGTTACTGAAATTCGGCGTGCGGAATTTGATTCGGTAAGGCGTTTTATTTCCATCGCTGACAATGTAAACCGCAAGTTCGCCGCGGGCAGTTTCAACCCTTTGAAAATATTCGCCAACCGGCAGTTTTATAATGGGTTTCATTTTGGCTGTGTAATCGCCTTCCGGAATATTGTCAACCAATTGTTCCAGAATGTTCATCGACTCCCACATTTCGCGCATCCTCACTGTGTAACGTGCAAAAGTATCGCCTTCGGTTTCAAGTATTTCGTTAAACTGAACTTTGTCATAAGCGCTGTAAGGCGCAATTTTACGGATATCGCAACTCCAGCCCGAACCTCTGCCCGATGGGCCGGTTACTCCGTATGCAATAGCTGTTTCCTTGCTCATCAATCCAATACCTTTTGAACGGTTTTGGAAAATTATATTACCGGTAAGTAACTGATCGTATTCAGGTAGTTTTTTACGGAAATAGGTTATAAATTCTTTTATTCTTTTCTGAAAATTAGGATGAACGTCGTGCATTAAACCACCGGGCATCACAAAACT
>DAOPKR010000020.1:15658-27898 GCA_035391305.1 Draconibacterium sp. | reverse complement strand
CGATGAATATATCCGATATGCGGGATCAGGTATTTCACTGTTTCGCCCTGCAAACATACTTCGAACCTTAAAACCCCGTGGGTTGACGGGTGCTGAGGCCCCATATTAATAATGTACTCCTCGTTTTCGCCAATTATTACGTCTTTAATTATTTCTTCACTCATTGCGCAGGTTTTAGCGTTCAATAATGTTTACTTCATCGCGGAAATCCTTGCGAAGCGGAAATCCATAATCATCTTCCAGGAACAAGCGTTTCAGGTTGGGATGATTTTTATATTTTATACCGAAAAGGTCGAAAACTTCGCGTTCAAAAAATTCGCATGTCGGATAAATTCCGGCAAGTGAATCAGTTTCAGGATTTTCCCTTTCGGCAATTTTTACTTTCAAAACAATAATATGCCTGAATACGGTAGAATCTAGGTGGTAAACTGCAGTAAAATGTGTTGCAAAATCAACTGCGGTGTGACTAATCAGGTAATCAAACTGTGTTCTTTTATCCGATTTAAGTTTTTCGGCAAATTCAACCAATTTTTCAGCCGGTATAATTGCTTCAGGCAATTGTGTTCCTTCAGGAATTTCTGCTTCAGGAACAAATTCCAGAACAATTTGTGATAATTCTTCTCTGTTTAACATTTGGTTCAGTTTTAAAGCAGTTTATCCGATTTGTCAGGTTTAACAAACGATTCGCCCTTAATTTTCCGCTGAAGCTGCATAACGCCGTAAAGCAGGGCTTCGGGGCGTGGCGGGCAACCGGGAATGTACACGTCAACCGGAATTACATGGTCAACACCGCGAACAACGGAATAGGTATTGTAAAAAAACGGACCACCCGAAATTGCACATGCACCCATTGCAATCACATATTTTGGGTCGGGCATCTGGTCGTACAGCCGTTTTAAAACCGGTGCCATTTTTTTAACAATTGTTCCGGCAACTACAATAACATCGGCCTGGCGCGGCGAGGCACGGTAAACTTCGATGCCAAACCGTGCAAAATCATGACGCGAAGCACCGGCAGCCATCATTTCAATACCACAACAACTTGTTGCAAACGTAAGTGGCCAAACCGAATTTGAGCGGCCCCAGTTTATCAGGTTGTCAATTGTTGTCAGGAATGCGTTGTCGCCCAACGTATTCAGAAGTTCCAGCGATTCATTGTCGCCGAAATCTTCATTTTTCATCGATTTAATTTTTACACCCATTTTAAAGCTCCTTTTTTCCACGCGTACAAAAGGCCAAGACCAAGTACTGCGAAGAAAATTATGATTTCAATAAATGCCCTCAACCCAATTTGTTTCATTACAACTGCCCACGGAAAAAGAAATACAGTTTCCACATCGAAAATCAGGTAAATAATGGCAAAAAGATAATACCCTACATTAAACTGAATCCAGGCCGGACCTTCAGTTGGAATGCCACATTCATAAGGTTCAGATTTTACCAGGTTAAAAGATTTTGGGGCTACCAGCGTTGAAAAAACTATTGCACCACCAACAAGAACCAGTGCGATAAGGAAAAAGAGGATTAGTGATTGACTCTCCATATATCGGTTTATTTAAATATTTGGATATGTAAAAAAACAGCGCAAATGTAATTCTTTAAATTTCACATAAAATTGAATTTCGAAGAAAGTTTTATTTGAGCTATCTATTTAAAAACGATTTGAATAAGGATTAAAATAGCAAATTGGGAAAAACTTTTTTTAACGGTTTTGTGGTTTTCAACAAATGCTAAAAATTTATGTGGATTAACTTTTTGCGGAGGTCCGGTTTATTGAATAGTTTACATACCTGAGCCAATACAATAAATAAACTTTTAAAAAGTAATGTAACAGTTAAAAAGTAATTTGAGATTAAAGTTTTTTTAATTTTCTACACTTCAACCAAAATTGCCATCGAAATTCCGTCAACATTTACTTCATCCGAAATTGAGTCCCCAATTCCCTGCTCATTAATTTCATGTCCTTTTGCAATATGCCTGAATTTCCCTTCAGGAAGTGCAACCGGAACAGGGTTATTTTGACCGTTAAAAATCATAATAATTTTCCCCCAGCTTTCTCCAACTTCTTTTGCCTGAATACAGTATGAAACAACACCAAGTTGATATTGTGTACAAAAATTAAGGTTACTTCTTATTTCTTCAGCCGATTTCATTTTGAATGCCGGATGATTTTTCCGAAGCTGAATGAGTTTTTTATAATATTCAAAAACGTCGTGGTACTGTTCTTTTCGCTCCCATTGAATCTGGTTTATTGAATCGGGCGATTTATATGAATTGCCGTCACCGTTTTTGGTACGGCAGAAATCAACACCGGCGTGTAAAAAAGGCACTCCCTGCGACGTTAAAATTAAAGCTCCCGCCAGTCTAACCATTTTCTTAAGTTCCTCGTCGGTAGCTTTTGGTAAGCTCATTTTCAGCTTATCAAAAAGTGTATAATTATCGTGGCACGACACATAATTGATACACTGGGTTGGTTCAGCCGCCCATGGATTTTTTGCAGTTTCAACATAATCATAAACAATTTGCGGGTGGCTGGTTGCTGCAATAACACCAAATTTTACAGCTTCTTCACGCAATTCGAGACCACTAACAAAACCTTTGCTTTTTTTCAAACCATGATTTCCTTTCAGTGCGTCCCGAAAATCGTCGTTAAATCCTGCAATACCGGGCATTTGCTGAATATTGTTTTTAACAGCTCGCATATTTTCGGGCATTGGGCTTTGATCGGCCGCCCAACCTTCACCATACAAAAGGATTCCGGGTACTGTTTTATCCAGTTCTGCCCGTATTACTTTCATTGTTTCGAGGTCGTAAATTCCCATCAGGTCGAATCTGAACCCATCAATATGAAATTCCTGTGCCCAGTATTTTAGCGAGTCAATTATGTATTTGCGCACCATAGAACGTTCTGATGCAATTTCGTTACCGCAACCCGAGGCATTTGAAAAGCTGCCGTCGGCTTTTTGCCGGTTAAAATACCCCGGTACAGTTTGGTTAAAAACTGATTCTTTCGCAAAATAGGTATGATTATAAACTACGTCCAGAATAACACCAATTTCATTTTCGTGCAGTGCTTTAACAAGTCGCTTAAATTCTTTTATGCGAACGGTTCCATCATACGGATTTGTAGCGTATGAACCCTCAAGTGCGTTAAAATGCTGCGGGTCGTATCCCCAGTTATATTTTTCAAGGGGTTTCTCTTCGTCAACCGTTACAAAATCGGACACTGGCAACAAATGAACATGGGTAATTCCAAGTTCTTTGAGGTGCGCCAAACCTGTTGAAACGCCGTTTTTAGTTTTTGTATCTTCCTCAGTAAAACCTAAATATTTTCCTTTGTGCTGAATTCCTGAGTTCTCCGAAATTGAAAAATCCCGCACATGGGTTTCATAAATAACGGCATCTGTAAAACCATTCAGTCGTGGTCCTTTGTCTGCAGTCCAGTTTTCGGGGTTGGTTTTTTGCGGGTCGAAAATCATTCCGCGTTTGCCATTTACTCCAACACAACGGGCGTAAATATCGGGTGTTTCAGCAAGCCAGTCACCGTCATTTATTCTGAGGGTGTAAAACTTTCCTTCATAATCGCCTTTTAAAATTGTTGTCCATATTCCATTTCCGGCAGGTTGCAGGTTGGTTTTGTGAAAAGCTTCACTCATTTCACCATCTTTGAAAAGACGAAGTTCAACAACTTGAGCTGTTGGCGCCCAAATTTTTACCATGGTTTTTTCGGGAGACCAGGTTACGCCCAAATCACTCCCTTCATAAAAAGGATAAGTTGAAAAATCGATATGATTGAATTTCCAGTTACGCATTAGAATTTTATGAGTGTTTTTCGTAAATAAATCGAACTGCTTCCCAAACGTTTTCCTTTTACATTGAAAATTGTAATTTTTACTTTTGGGTATCTTTTCAATTTTTTATCGTACGAATAAAAATGGTTTAAATCGATATTTAAAGTGTGGTTGTATCCTTTCGACATGTACAGCGGGTAAAAAACCCGGTTATTCGTGCCACTCAACCTGAATTTTCTTTTTAGCCAGAAGTTGTCGAAAACAAGTAACGGGCGATCCAAATCAACCTCAGTATTTCCGGCATTTTTGACGTTCAAAGTAAGGTTATCGGGAAAATACCTGCGATCTTTATCGAGTTCAATTTTTATCTTTTCGCGGGCAAATAATGGCCTTTTTTTGTTTCCCTTTCTCATTAAAACAAAAAAAACTAAAACAGCTGCCAAAACAATCAGTAATAACCAAAGCAATTTGCCGCCATCGGGGCCAACCTCATTTTGTGCTGAAAGTTTTAGCGTTGAACCAAGTATTATAAAAAGGAGAAAATATTTTTTCATAAACTTTATAAACGTTGCAAAAATAGAAGAAATTAGTCCTTTGACAACCCAACCGGAATATTGTTTTGCTTTCGTTTCCATTTCTTTCCATTCAAACAGAATATGCTTATTTTTATTGGCTGAACTTCAGGTTTTAATCTGTAAAAAATGAATTCGAGAGAAAGATTTCTTCAAACCATAAACCGCAAAATGCCGGACCGTGCACCAGTTTTTGCCACTTTTACACCGCAGGTAGCGCAAAAGATGGCAGAATATCTACATGTGCCTTACGAAAAACCTTTGGATTCAATGCTTTCAACCCGCGCCTCGCACATGGATTTGCTAGTTAAACTTGGTAACGATGCAGTAGGAATTGCAACCTGTGCACCCGATAATTTTCCGGCAAAAACACTCGAAAACGGGTTAATTGAAAACGAATGGGGAATGATTTTTAAACCGATGGGTTTGTACAACGAATTTTATATTTATCCGCTTGCCAGCGCTGAAACTGCCGAAGATATTGCAAATCATAAATTTCCTGATCCACTTGCAAAAGGTCGCTGGGATGAAGCAGAAAAAACAATTGCCAAATATGGCAAAACACTCGGAATTATTGCCGACCTGGAAACCACGCTTTTCGAGACTGCCTGGTATTTGGTTGGTCTCGAAAAATTTTTGATGGATTTGATGCTCGAAGCAGAATATATTAATCCGCTGCTTGATAAAATTCAGGAAATACACACATTTTACGGCAGGAAAATGATTGAATTGGGTGCCGATGTTTTGTGGTGTGGCGATGATTTTGGAACTCAGCAAAGTCAAATTATGGATTTGGAAACTTTCAGAAAATATTTTAAACCACGCTTTAGGCAGATGTTTAAAGAATTCAAAAAAGTAAATCCAAACATAAAACTTGCCTGGCATTCATGTGGCGCGTTCAGCCCGTTTATTCCCGATTTTATTGAAATTGGGCTTGATATTGTAAACCCGCTGCAACCGCTGGCCACGGGAATGGAACCTGAAATACTGAAAAGTAAATTCGGAAATGAAGTTATTTTCTTTGGCGGTGTTTGCGTTCAGGATTTGCTTCCCAACAAATCTCCTGATGAAATTAAAGCTGAAATCATTCGACGGAAAAATATTTTTGGCAAAAAAGGAGGTTACATTGTAGCTCCGGCACATAATATTCAGGATGACACATCGATAGAAAATATTCTGGCTTTTTTTGATGCTGCCAAAAAACTTTAACCGACTTCTACTAAAGGATAATTTATTATCAATCAATCAACTATTGACTTTTCATTCAATTTGCCTTAACTTGAAATGAATTTAAATCAGAGAAATAAAATTCATTTCAATTGTCAATCATTAAATAAAAAATCATGGCATTAAATGCATATTTAAAATTAAAAGGTCAAATTCAGGGTGATATCAGAGGTTCTGTAACTCAGGCCGGCAGGGAAGATTCAATAATGGTAATTGGTTTTAGCCATGAAGTAGTTTCACCAAGGGATGCCGCTTCAGGAATGGCAACCGGAAAAAGGCAACATCAGCCGTTAATTATCACAAAAGAAATTGATAAGTCTTCGCCCTTGTTAATGAACGTTTTGGTTAATAATGAGAATATTACCGAATTTTCCTTACGTTTTTGGCAACCTTCAAGAAGAGGCAGAGAATTCCAGTTCTTCACAATTCAACTTATAAATGCTACAATTAGTGATATCAGACAGGAAATGCTGAATAATAAATACCCGGAAAATGTCCAGCACAAAGAGCGGGAGCATATTTCGTTTGTTTATCAGAAAATTATCTGGACATACGAAGATGGCGGAATTTCTGCTTCTGATGATTGGATGGCACTTTCTGCAAGAACGTAAACTCCTTTAATTGTTGCAGTTACTTTCAGAAATAAAAAGCGGGATGCAATAAATTATGTGTTTTGACTGGAATATATTTCTGTTTACAACTCTCAAATAAAAAGTTTGATTGGTTAAACGCATTTAATCTTTTGGCCTGAAAATTAGTTTCGAAATAGATTTAAACAATAGTCAGAGATAAAAAAATAAACCCGGAACAATTTGTTCCGGGTTTATCATTTCAGCATTAGTTTTATTTATGGAACCAAAACTTTTTTCGAAATAATATCCTTTACAACCATTGCAGCAAACTTTGGAGCTTCTTCTTCAACCGATTTAATATTCAGCGATTTTGTACGTCCGCTCCACAACAATTCCTCCTTGGCAACATCATATAAATTGCATTCCAAAAAGTAGGTAATATCATCAACATAATACCCTGATTCGTAGGCAACTCCCAAATTGTAGGAATAATAATTATAGTATGCACCATAAGCAACCGGCATCATTGCAGCACCCTGAACAACCATCGGGGTACCGTAATATCCCGTTCCACCCATATAATAATTGTTGTTGTAATCCTGTACATACCTTTGTTCCTTTTGCGCGTCAAGCAACGAAATAATCATAATTGCATCAATGTTGTTTTCCTTAACTTTATTTTTTATCCGCTCTTTTATTGCATCCGGATTTTCTGATTTGCTCAAAACTTCCCCGGCTTTTGCGGCAAACGGGAAAATTTCATAGGTTGCTGTGGCTTTAATGTTGGCATCAACCAGGTCTTTTACAACCGCACGCTCTGTTAAATACCGATTTGATGAATTTTTGAAAACAGCAACGACAGCGACCTTTTCATAGCTGTTATTTGCAAGTTCTTTATTATTCCATGTTGCCAGCATTTTTGTTGATGCACCGCAGGCAACCAAAAAAATTGCACCAATAATTACAAAACTACTTTTTACCAAATGTTTCATTATTTTTATTTTAAAGATTTTGTTCTTCTGGTTTTTTAAATTATTTGAAAAGAAAGGTTTGCCAAATTTATAAAATAACATGCTTCCCGTTCATTTCAATCTCAAAACGACATTATCAAAACGATTATGTGGAGATTTAGTTCAACAAATAGCTTTTCTGTATGCTTCAGTTCATTTAAATAATTGAAACAAACGATTTTCCAATATAATTTTAAGAATGAATTTATTAAAACAATACATCGAATATTTACAAGACGAAAGAATTGAGATTAAAAAAAAATCATGCTTTAAAAGGTAAAAACTTATATAAATGTTTTAAGTTTACATTTTCTTTCAATTAGCTGAAAATGACAGTAAAACCACAAAAATATAACCTCACCGGAACCTACCGCTGCCTGTTCAGTTGCAGAATGTTATATGCCTGAAATCCTCCATCCGGGTACCTTCAAAGGGAAATGAAAACCATTTCATCATTTTTTTCGCCATAAATCGAGATCATTTTAATTCATTAAATAATCTGAAATGAATTCAACAACAACCATTAAAAGCCCCGAACGGCCTGCTTCTGCCGAGGGAAATTTTTATCATTCATCAAAAGCAAATATTGGCCCGGGCATGAACGACCGAATTCAACGCCTGCGGAAACAAAGTGTTGAAACACAGGAATCGCTTTCCATTGAAAGAGCTTTGATTACCACCCGTTTTTATAGGGAAAACCATGGAAAATATTCGGAACCTGTGATGCGGGCACTTAATTTTCTTGAAATCTGCAAACAAAAATCAATTTATATAGGTGCCGGTGAATTAATTGTTGGAGAACGTGGCCCGGCGCCAAAATCAGTCCCCACTTTCCCCGAACTTACCTGCCACAGTGTGGAAGATTTTCATGTTTTAAACTCGCGCGACCAGCAGCGATACACAATTTCGCAGGAAGATATTGATATTTATGAGCGGGAAGTTATTCCGTACTGGAGCGGAAGAACAATGCGTGAACGGATTTTCCGACACGTACCAACAGAATGGAAAGCAGCGTACGAAGCCGGTGTTTTTACCGAATTTATGGAACAGCGCGCTCCCGGGCACACTGCGCTCGACGGTAAAATATATAAAAAAGGAATGTTGGATTTCAAGAAGGAAATTCAAAACCGTATCCAAAATCTTGATTTTTTAAACGATCCGGAAGCCACAGAAAAACTGGAAGAACTACAGGCAATGGATATTTCGTGCGATGCCGTTATCGTTTTTGCTGAAAGACATGCAGATTTGGCAGAAGAAACTGCGGCAACAGAAACCAATGAAAAACGCAAAAAAGAGCTTCTGAAAATTGCCGAAGTTTGTCGTTGGGTTCCCGCCAACGCACCGCGTAATTTGAGGGAAGCCATTCAAATGTACTGGTTTGTTCACCTCGGAACAATTACCGAATTAAATGGCTGGGATGCAATGAACCCCGGTCATTTCGACCAGCATTTAACACCTTTTTATGAAAAGGAAATTGCCGCCGGAACTTTGACGCACGAAGAAGCAAAAGAATTAATAAGTTGTTTCTGGATAAAAGTAAACAACCATCCTGCACCTCCAAAAGTGGGAATTACAGCACGCGAAAGCGGAACTTTTAATGATTTCACAAATATTAATCTGGGTGGATTGAAACCCGACGGGACTGATGGTGTGAGCGAAGTTTCATATTTAATGCTTGAAATTATTGAAGAACTCCACATTCTGCAACCTGGAAATTCAGTACATATCAGCAAAAAAACGCCTGATAAATTTCTGAATGGAGCCGGACATTTAATCCGGCAGGGACACGGTTACCCGTCGGTTTTCAATCCCGATATTTATGTGCAGGAACTTGTGCGCCAGGGAAAATCGTTACAAGATGCTCTTGAAGGTGGTTGCAGTGGTTGTATCGAAGTTGGCGCTTTTGGCAAAGAAGCCTATTTGCTGACAGGTTATTTGAATGTTCCTAAAATTCTGGAAATTACCCTGAATAACGGAATAGATCCGCTTACAAGTAAAGTTGCCGGTATTAAAACCGGCGATCCGAGCACATTTCAGAATTATGAAGAATTGTATGGTGCATTTTTGAAACAGCTAAATTTTGTGGTTGACCAGAAAATCAGGGTTAGCAATTACATTGATAAAATGTTTGCCAAATACGCGCCCGCACCTTTTCTTTCAGTAGTAATTGACGATTGCATTTCAAAAGGAAAAGATTATTACAACGGTGGCCCGCGTTACAATACAAACTATATTCAATGCACAGGTTTGGGCACAATTACCGACAGTCTTTCGGTATTGAAGAAACACGTTTTCGAGGAAAAAACATTTGGAATGAAAACACTGCTGGATGCCATTTCCAAAAACTTTGAAGGTGAAGAAAAACTCCGGCAGCGCATTATTAACTACACTCCTTTTTTTGGTAACGATGATGAATTCGCAGATGAAATTGCCGTACAGGTTTATAATGATTTACTGGCTGCCATTGATGGAAAACCCAATACAAAAGGCGAAGCATTTCATTTAAATATGCTTTCAACAACATGCCATGTTTATTTTGGAAAAGTTTTGGGAGCCACTCCAAACGGCCGTTTTTCAGGAAAATCCATTTCTGATGGAACGTCGCCATCTCACGGCTGCGACACTCATGGACCAACTAATGTAATCCGCTCGTTGGGCAAACTTGACCAGATAAAATCGGGCGGAACGTTGCTCAACCTTCGTTTTGTACCCAGCCTGCTGAAACGTGAAAAAGACATTGAAAACCTGGGACACCTTATTAGAAGCTATTTTTCGCTGGGTGGCCACCACATTCAGTTTAATGTGGTTGACACGGCAACTTTGCTTGCAGCGCAGGCTTGTCCTGAAGATTACCGCGATTTGCTGGTTCGAATGGCCGGTTACAGCGACTATTTCAACGATATGAATGCCGATCTTCAAAACGAAGTTATAGAACGGACAGAGAACGAAGGGTTTTAATTCAGGCAAACAGATTTTTAGACACAAGCATCTGTATATTTTCATGAAAATCCTGATACTTGTATCTATTCATCTTAAAATCTAAACATTTATGCTTCCGCTTATTTTCGACATACGCCGCTACTCTATAAACGATGGGCCTGGCATCCGGATTACCATTTTTATGAAAGGCTGCCCGCTGAAATGTGCGTGGTGCCACAACCCAGAAAGCCAGTCGCCGGAAGTACAGAAATTATATACAGCCTCAAAATGTATCGGCGCTCAGGATTGTATTGAAGTTTGTCCGGAAAATGCGCTAACATTAACTCCTGAAGGAATTGTAACAAATTTCGATTTATGTAATTTATGTGGAAAATGTGCTGAAGCCTGTCCCTCAAAGGCAATTCAAATGTCAGGGAAGTTGTATGGTGTTGAGGAACTGATGCAAATTATAGAACGCGAACGGGTGCATATCGACCAATCGGGTGGTGGTGTAACTTTTTCGGGTGGTGAGCCTTTAATGCACCCTGAATTTCTGGTTGAAATGTTAAAAGCCTGTGGAGAGAAAGAGCTTCACAGAGCGGTTGATACCTGTGGTTTTGCTTCCACCGAAATACTTCTGGAAGTTGCAAAACATACCGATTTGTTTTTATACGATTTGAAACTGATAAACCCGGATCAGCATAAAAAATGGACAGGCGTTAGCAACCAACTCATTCTGAAAAATTTAAAAATTCTCGTTGAAACAGGCGCGAAAATCAATATCCGGATTCCACTTATAAAAAATGTGAATTCCGGTTCTGCAGAAATTACCGAAATGGCGCGTTTCATTTGTCGTTTGCCCGGAGAAAAGCCCCTTGTAAACCTGTTACCTTACCACAATATTGCTTCAGGAAAATACAGAAAACTGGAAATGAAATACAAGATACAAGACATGGAAGAACCATCTGAAACTGATATTTTGAAATCTGTTGCCATTTTCAACCAGTTTAAAATTGAAGTGGAAGTGGGTGGGTAAAAATCATTTTCCGTAAACAAACTTAATTGTATTTTTGATTTCGATGTTTTCTTTCCAATCCGGTTAGATTTTTCAGAATAATAACTAAAAACAAAAAATATGAAAAACTTATTAGGCATCTGTATTTCTGCTGTGCTTTTAACTGTTGTTTTCACCCAGAATTTAACAGCAGGTCAATTAAAGCGTTTTCCTGATATTAATGGAAACAAAGTTGTTTTTGTTTCAGGTGATGATATCTGGACAGCTCCGGTTCAGGGTGGCGATGCGGTTCGGCTGACCCTGCATGACGGAAATGAACGTTATCCAAAATTCTCGCCTGATGGCAGCATGATTGCTTTTACCGGCGAATATGACGGTAACAGCGATGTTTATGTTATGAATAGTAACGGTGGTGATATCCGTCGTGTTACTTTTCATCCGGGAGTTGACGAAGTTGTTGGCTGGGATCCGGTAAAAAATAAAATCATTTTTAATTCAGGAAGAAACAGCACAACCCGCTACACAAAATTATTCCTTATAAAACCCGATGGAACGGGGCTTGAGGAACTAATTATGTACGATGCCTCGAGAGGAAGTTTTTCGCCCGACGGAAAAAAAATTGCCTATAATAAAGTATCCCGCGAAAACCGAACCTGGAAAAGATACACCGGTGGTCTGGCACAGGAAATTTATATTTATGATTTAGAAACAAATACCGAAGAAAATATCACAAATTTCAGGGGAACTGACAGGATGCCAATGTGGATAGGAAATGAAATTTATTTTAGTTCCGACCGCGACAGAAAATTGAATATTTACAGTTACAACACGCAGACAAAACAGATTTCGCAGGTGACAAATCACTCGGAATTTGATATCAGACGTCCTTCAGCCGGCACTGGAAAAATTGTTTACGAACTGGGTGGAGATATCTGGGTGCTGGATACCCAGACAAAACAAACACACAAAATTGAAATTAATATTAATTCTGATGCTCCCGAAACACGTCCTTATCTGGCTGATGTGAGCAATAAAATACAGGGATTTGACATTTCACCTTCAGGAAAAAGAGCGCTGATTGTGGCACGGGGCGAGGTATTTTCAATTCCAAAAACCGAAGGAATCAGTTACAAT
>DAOPKR010000020.1:0-15558 GCA_035391305.1 Draconibacterium sp. | reverse complement strand
GTGTCATCGAAAACAATTACCGAAGCTGATCATGCTGAGTTTGAAAATGTGGATATTTCGCTGAACAATAAACCCATATACGATTTTTCGTGGTCGCCCGACAGCAAATTTCTGGCCTATTCAAAAATGAATAAAGACCTGGTTTACCAGATTTATATTTATTCACTCGATTCAAAAACCGTCAATACCGCCAGCAATGGTCTTTTTTACGATTTTAACCCGGTTTTTACGCCCGACGGAGAACACCTGCTTTTTGTTTCGAATCGAAGTTTTAGTCCGACTTTTTGCGACATGGAATGGGAAATGGTGTATAAAAACATTGCTGTAATAGTTTCATTAAACCTCAAAAAAGACGGCTCCTCAATTCTTCCTTTTAAAAATGATTCGGAAACTGCCGATATAGAAAAAAGCAAACCTGAAACTGCTTTCAGAATAGATTTTGATGGATTGGCTGACCGCAGCGAAGTTTTACCTCTTAAACCCGGAAATTACCGCAACCTGGCAGTTAATAAAACCCATTTGTTTTATCTGAACAGCAATGAAGGCGACTATAATAAAATGGACTACCGTGAATTGGAACCACGGAACCTTTATTCCTATGAATTCAGTTCAAAAGAGGCAAAGACGGTAATTGAAGGCATTGATGGATTTAAAGTTTCTTTTGATGGTTCGTCTGTAATTTATTTAAAAGATGGAAAACCGGGAATTATATCTTCTGATGAAGAAAACAGCAAAGGATCACCTCTGGCACTTACGGGGTTAAAAATGAATATTGATCCCAAAAAAGAATGGAAAGCCTTATTTAATGAAGCCTGGAGAATGGAACGGGATTTCTACTACGAAAAAAATATGCATGGAATTGACTGGAATGTCATGAAAACAAAATATGGTAACCTTGTTGAAAATGCAACCTGCAGACAGGATGTGGAATTCTTAATTGGCGAGTTGATTGGTGAGTTAAATACTTCGCATACCTATGTTTACGGTGGCAGAAACGAACGAAAAGCCGATGCCGTTAATATTGGAATGTTGGGTACCAACTGGCAAACCGACACCAAAAATAACCTGTACCAGTTTAATAAAATATTCCGCGAAAACGACTGGTCGCGTAAAATTTATGCACCGCTTGCAAAACCCGGAATCAACATAAAAGAGGGCGATTATCTTTTGGCGGTAAACGGAAAAAAGGTTTCAGCCGATAAAAATATTTACAGTTATTTTGTTGATTTGGCCGGAAAACAGGTAAAACTGCTTGTAAACGAAAAACCAACAACTGAAGGGGCACATGAGGTAACGGTTTCTCCGCTTTCAAGTGAAACCGGATTGCGTTATGCAGACTGGCTGGAGTCAAACCGGAAAGCTGTTGATAAGGCATCAAACGGGCAAATCGGATATATTTATTTCCCTGACACATATGAAGGTTCTGCAACCGATTTTCCTAAATATTTTTATTCTCAGACAAAGAAAAAGGGATTAATCATCGACGGACGTTTTAACGGCGGTGGTCTTGATCCGGAAATTTTCTTTCAACGTTTGCTTAAAAAACCTCATGGCTACTGGACACGGAGATACTCAGCCGACCAGCCTATCCCGTTTTTATCGGTAACTGCACAAATGGTCTGTCTTACCAACCGTTATGCGGGTTCTGGCGGCGATGAACTACCGTATGAATTCAGATGGAATAAAATGGGGCCAATCATTGGAACACGAACCTGGGGCGGATTGGTTGGCGTTTCCATGTTTATTGAACTTTTGGATGGAAGCGGCCTCACTGCTCCGGATTACCGGATTTACAATGATAAAGGAGATTGGGTGGTTGAGAATGAAGGCGTTGAACCCGATATAATTCTTGAGCAAAATTCTCTTGAATTATCAAAAGGAATTGATACACAGTTGATGAAAGGTGTGGAAGTTCTGCTTCAAAATATAAAGGAAAATCCTTATGAATTTCCAAAACACAAACCATTTCCGGTTGACAAATAGAAAGGAGGTTTGATATTTTCAGGCCTTAAGGAATGACAAAAGGAATTTGGTGGATTTGTAAAAACATCATACTAGTCTGAATATAAACGTTATTGAGATAATTGATATAAACTCAGTATCACATAAACATGTGATTTTTAAAATCCTGTGTTTTTGGAAAAAAGGATTTTGTATTTTTATATAAAAAAGATGAGATCCTGTTTTTTTGTTTTTTTGTTTTTTACTGCCTTTTTTGTTGAGGGGCAAATACCCTATCTTTTTAACAGACTTTCAAGTTCCGATGGTTTAAACACAAATAAAATTAACCACATTTTCCAGGATAGTAAGGGTTTTTTATGGATTGGGACCGAAAATGGCATTCAACGATTTGATGGTCGTAAATTCATCAATTTCAGATCGGATGGATTAAATAATTCAATGCCCCCTTTTGGTGTTGATCAGATACTTGATGCGGGTAACGGGAACTTCTGGATAAGGCAGGGAACTGAGATTGGACTGTACGATCCTGTATTGTTTAAATACAACAAAATACCTATTTATCCCGGTATTCAACACACTTCCAACACCGATTTGTGGATGTCTTCGGATAGTAAGGGGAATATTTTTCTTTACACACGCTGGACTGAATTAACGTGTTACGACAAGGAAACAAATTCATTTACGAATAAAAATCTGCCAGTTAAAATTCCCGAAGGTTGGTCGGTTAATTTTCTTTTTGAAGATGCAAAAGAGAAAAAGTATTACATCTGCAGCGACAATGGTCTTGCAATTTACGATGAAGTTACTCAGGAACTTCAGTATAAAGATCATAATCCCGGTATTTCAGGCACTCCTGACTGGCAAAACCTGAAGTTTGTGTATAATTTTTACATCGACAGTCAAAAAACATGGTGGGTGTTTTATTACAATGCAAGTTTGGGGAGCGAAGCATTTAATGTAATGCACATTGACCCAAAAACAGGTAATTTAATTGACAGTATTTCTGCCAAAATAATGGAAAACAAAAAATACGAGCAATACTTATGGATATTTGAAACTACTGATAATCAGCTTTGGATTGGAGGTGTGAATTCGCTGTTAAGTTATGACAGGAAAAACCACACATTCACCCAGAACATCAAATTAAACAAGAGCGAATTTGACATTAATTGCAGAGAAATAAAGCAAATGTTTGAGGATGAGGAAAAAAGTTTATGGTTTTGCACAGATAACGGACTTTATGTTATTGGTCAGGGTCAGGAAAATGCATACAACTATGTTTTTGAGAATAGCCCAAACGATGAAGTTTTGATAAATTCCATTTTGCAAACGGAAGAAAAAGAAAACTGGATTGGAACCTGGGGTAATGGCATTTTGGTTTTCGATAGTTATTTTGTGAACAAGAATATAGATCTGTATAAAGGGCTCTCAGAAAAAAAATTAAAGATGGTATGGTCGTTGTGCCAGCAAGAACCGGGGGGTTTAATCTGGTCAGGTTGTCAATATGGGCATATTGTTGTTTTTGATCCGCTGACAAAAAAAGTGGTTCATAAATTAAACCCTCCGGCAATGAAAGGAGCATCGGTGAGGCAAATTGTAGCCGATAAAAATGGCAACTTATGGTTTGGCACGCAAAACGGCCAACTTGTGAAGTGGAACAAAAACGATATTATCACCAATCAGAATTTCCAAAATGTAAATGAGTTTCAGGCGGCGGTTTTTAGCCTGAAGGTTGATTCAGCCGGACGTATTTGGGTAGGAACCAATAAAATGGGGTTGTTTGTTATGGACAGCACTGGTACAAAGGAGTTATTTCACTTTTCAGAAGAACATAACAATGTTCCTGTATTTTTTGGTAACAGCATTTACGACATTGAACAATATAACGACAGCATATTCTTTATAAGTACAGGGCTTCTCAATATCCTGAATATAAATACAGGAGAAATCAAACGGTTGTCACAATATGACGGGTTACCCGGAAACAATGTATTTAAAGTGATTAAAGATTCTGAGGGAATATTGTGGTTCGCCAGTAACAATGGATTGGGAAGTTACAATTACTCCAAAAACATGTTTGCATCTTACACCGAAAGAAACGGGTTTGTGTATGCAGGGAAACCTGCCTATGCGAAGTACCGGATGAAAAACGGAGAGATATGGTTTGGAGGAGAAAATTCTTTGTACGGTTTCATGCCTGAAAAAATATCATACAGGTCAATTCCGGTAAATGTTACTTTAACCGATTTCAAAATATTCAACACCTTTATTCCGCTCGATTCACTTTTGTCTTTAAATGAAATTCGGTTAAAACCGGAACAAAATTCTTTTACAATTTATTTTTCGTCACTAAGCTACGCACAGCAGGACAATCTGATTTATTATTACAAGCTTGAAGGAGTAAATAACGACTGGATAAAGGCAGACCGTGGCCTTGCCGCCCAGTACACCATTTTACCTCCCGGTGATTATACATTTAAAGTAAAATGTGTAAATCTGCAGGGCGAAGAGTCTGAAAATATTACATCACTTAACTTAATTGTATTACCTCATTTTTATCAAACCTGGTGGTTTTTAATTCTTGTTATAGCTGCTGTAAGCTGGCTAACTTATTTTATTTACCGGCAGCGTATTGTCAAATTGCTAGCTGTCGAACGAATCAGAAATAAAGTGGCGCGTGATCTTCATGATGATGTTGGATCAACATTGAGTACTATTAATATTTTAAGTTCGATGGCTAAAACGAAATTGCTCACTGATCCGGTAAAAACAAGTGAATATATTTCGAAAATTACCAATAACAGCCAGCAAATGATGGAAGCCATGGATGACATTGTGTGGAGCATTAAACCCGATAACGACAATATGCAGAAAATTGTAGCCCGAATGCGGGAATATGCATCATCAATTCTCGAACCAAAGGACATTGATATTGAATTTAAAATTGACAACAGGATTTTTGATTTGAAACTGAACATGGAAACCCGGCGCGATGTATTTCTTGTTTTTAAGGAAGCTGTAAACAACAGTGCAAAATACAGCCATTGTACAAAAGTTGATATTAAAATCACAACAGAAAACAAAAAACTATTGGTAAATATTATTGATAATGGAATGGGATTCGATATTCAAACTGCTGATTACGGGAATGGATTGGGAAACATGGAAAAAAGAGCAGAAACACTTAATGGGTCAATTCGAATTGAAAGCAAAGAAAGTATCGGAACTGAAATCTCGCTGACGATTCCGGTAACCAATTGATTTTTCACATATTTATGTGGAAACAACTATCAGCTTGGTTGCGTAATTTTGTGTAAAACACTGACAATGATAAAAGTATTAATATATGAAGACAATCCCCAGTTAAGAGAAGGACTTACCATGCTGATTGATGGAAGCGAGGGATTCAATGTTGTTGCTTCGTACAGAAACTGTATAAACATTGTATCGGAAATGAAAACATGGAATCCCGATGTTGTTTTGATGGATATTGATATGCCTGCGATGAATGGAATTGAAGGACTTAAAAAAATCAGGGAAATCAACCAGCAGGTAAAAGTGCTGATGCTCACGGTATTCGATGATAACGCCAATGTTTTTAACGCTCTTAAGAATGGGGCAAATGGGTATCTGCTTAAAAAAACTTCACCGGCCAAATTGCTTGAATACATTGAAGATGTTGCTTCTGGCGGCGCACCAATGACCTCTTCCATTGCAACCCAGGTTTTAAAAATGTTTTCAGAATTGCCGCCGCGCAGTAATATTGAATACAACCTGAGCGACCGCGAAAAAAAGGTTTTGCAATTGCTGGTTAATGGTTACAGTTATAAAATGATTGCCGGCGAAATGTTTATTGCAATTGATACTGTTCGCTCACACATCAAAAAGATTTACGAGAAACTCCAGGTAAACAGCAAAAGTGAAGCGGTGGCCAAAGCTTTTAAGGACAAGTTGCTTTAATTTCTACACGGTCATTTTTATTACTGAATTCTTAGCTCCTTAAAATCACATTATTATGTGATTGTTACTGATATAATATGTTAATTACTTTGTAGTTTATTTTTTTCAGATTAATGAACTGCCATGGAAACAATTACAGCAATTTCAAAAAAAACAGAGTTCAAAACACTAAAAACTAATCAAAAACCGAAGGACAATCCGGCTTATATTACGCGCGTAATAATTGCTTTCATTATTATTTTGTTTGTCTCGTTTCAGGTGCAGGCCCAACGTTTCTGGCTTACAACATATGAATTTCCGTATGGACCAAAAACAGGAATAACACTGACAAAAGATAACTGCCTGTTTGTTGGGATTGAAAACGGCGTGATTAAAAGTTGCGACGAAGGCAACCATTTTGAAATTTCTTTGAAATCTTCTGCTGTCTATACTGTTTTTTCAAACAATGAAGGGAAAGTGCTGGCCGGAGGTTCAGGCAAAATATTTATAACCGATAGTACAGGACAAAACTGGGATTCAATTTCTATAAATTCTTCCTATCCGGTTATTCAGTTTGCCGAGAATTCGAAAGGCGATATATTTGCTATTGCTTCTGGATACAGCGACGAGGAACAACTTTATACTGGCGATGGCGTTTTTATTTCCGAAGATAAGGGTTTGACCTGGACACAGCGGAACGCCGGTCTCGGTGCTTATAAAGGCTGTCAAAAGATTGCTATCGACAAAAACGACCGGCTTTACTTAGCCAATGCCGACGAGTACATTTCGGGAAATGGAGGACTTTTTATTTCCGATAACAACGGACTACTTTGGAAACACATCGATTTAACCATCAACGGGAAAAACACAATCAACGATCATCTCAAGGTAGAAACCAATTATGGCCTTTCGGTTTCGCCCGACGATAGCTTGTATTTCAGTTTTTCAGGAATTTCGGCAAATGCCGGCATTGATATTAATATCAGGAAAAGTATAAACGATATTGAGAAAAATAATTTCTGGGATGCTTTTAAAGTTTCAAACTCCAACATGTGGTGGGACGATAATTCTCTTTATAATATTCATTTCGCAGCAAACAGTGATTGGTACAGTTCTTTTCGTGGAAATATAAATTCGGGGGCAACCTATTATTTGAAAGATGGCGGAAATTCCTGGACAAAGCTCGATTATGGTTTGGGCTTGAACACATATGGACTAAGAAGTGAACAACATTTTGCCGAAGCCTCGGGAGGTAAAATCTTTATGGTGCAATGGATGGATGAACGAATCTACTGGACTGACGCCAGCATAACAACTTCAACCGACCCGGTTGAAGAAAATCTGACAGAACCAAGGCCGTTTCCAAATCCGGTAAACAGAAATGAGAGTTTCTCAATTCGCCTGGATAATTGGAACATCTGCAAAATAAACATTTACGACAATATGGGTAGGAAAATAATTTCAGAAACTGGGTTGGGTTCTGTTCATGAAATTAAAGCTCCTGTCAACAGCGGAATTTATTACATCGAAGTATCAAATAAACACTCCAGAAAAACAGCTTCGCTTTTGGTTAAATAAATGCTACAATTGAGTTTTGATATAAATTCTTTATGTATAAAAGAAGTCTTTTCCCGTTAATTCTCTTTCATTAAAAAAAGATAACAAACTCTGAAAAGGTGTGATTATTTATCACATCTTTTTTCTTTTCAATACCAGCCATTTCACATTTTCATGCGATTGTTGGGGATTGTTAATCGACGTTACTTTGCTTTAAGTTAATCAATTAAAAAAATTAAGCAATGAGAACAAAATTTAAAACAATTACAATGTTTCTTCTTTTCATTTCAGTAATCGCCGCCAACGCCGAACAACGAAAATCTGAAATTGGGAAATTTTATTATTTACATGCAAAGAAAGCCTCACTGGCAAACCCTGTCAACACCGGTCAGTTTAAATATCTTTCTTTTACAGAGAATCAGTTATCTGTACCGGGTTACAGCGAAGATTTTTCGTGGAATGAAGATTTAAACGAATGGCAGCATGATTCGAACACAACCTACACCTATGATGATGCAGGAAGAGTAACAGAGGAGATTGCGCAGGAAGCTGAGACTGACATTTACATCTCCCGGATTTCATATTCATACGACTTGCAGGGAAACATAACTGAAGAAGTTTCATACGTAATGGGATTTGATGAATGGACACCTGTTTCAGGAGATAGATCAGTTTACACAATTAGCGCAGAGAGTCAAATTAATGGCGTAATTGAACAAACCCTTGAAAATGGAATTTGGGTTAACAAAACCCGAATTGAATATATTTTTGTTGGTGGCAATATTCCAAAAGGATTGCAAACCTACAGTTGGAATGGAAATGATTGGGTTCTTTTCAGTAAAACGGTGAATCTTACCTGGGCCGACTGGGAAACCCGGAAACTGGCTGCTTACACCGTGCAATACAGGAAGGAGGATACCTGGATGAATGGAGAAAGATTTTCCGCTCAATATAATGGTGAAAATTATATCTCAACTTCTGAAACATGGATTAATGGGCAATGGGTAAACACTGAAAGACAAACGTACTTGCACTCTGAAGTTCTGGAAGAAATTGTATTGGAAAACTGGACAGAGTCAGGTTGGGAAAAAACCGAAAAATACGTGGGCACTTTTGATGCTTACGGCAATCCAACCGGAATGTTTTACAGCTCTTGGTACAATTCCGCATGGGAAACAGAAATGGAGCTCTTTTTTGATATGAAATACAACGAATCAAATGATGTTACCGAAATGATTGTTCGTTACCGTGACCATGAAATTTCGGAACCTGTAAACATTTCAAAATACAACTACAGCAGTTTTTTGCATTTTACTACCGATGTCCCAGAAATTAGTATTCTGAATAACCTGAAAGTCTTTCCCAATCCGGTTGACAATACTTTTAATATTCGATTTGATGATAGTAACCCTGCAAATTACCAGGTAAATATTGTCAATCTTGCTGGTCAAACCATTTTTAGCAATACATATTCAGATACTTCAATATCGATTAATACCGCAGGTTTTACCGCCGGAATGTATCTGCTGAATATAAAAACTGATGATGGCCGCTATTACAATGGTAAACTTTTGAAAAACTAGAAAACAAAAATTATAAAATAACTGACAAATAATTTTTGCATTATGGAAACAATAAAAACATTTTCAGCGCCGCACAAAGCACTAAGAAAAACAATGTCAGGATTCTTGATTTTGGCCGGACAAACAAACTTCGGAAATGCTAAAGCAATTGAAAAACTTAAAAAAGAAGGAAGCGAAATGTTCTTCCTGTTAACTTCGCACGCCGAAACGGAAGACAAAATCATACTGAGTTTGCTGGAAAGCAAAATTCCGGGCGCCTCAGAACATGATAAACTCGACCACTTAAAAATTGAAAAACTTCAACACGAGCTCGAAATACATTTAAACCTTTTAAGCACTTCTGTTACCGACATTGAGGCTCATGAATTTTATCTCAGGTTCGCATCTTTTTTTAGTCTTTATCTTGAACATATTAATGAAGAAGAAACAGTAACACAAAAACTGATTTGGGAACATTTATCGGTTGAAGAACAACTTGGAATTCGCGCTGCAATAATTGCCAAAATGGATCCTGAAACTTATTTAATTTGGATGAAGCATATGTTTCCGGCACAAAACGAAAAAGAGAATTTAAAGATGTTGGGCGCAATCCAAAATAATATGCCTGCAGAACGATTTGCAAAGCTTCTTGAAATTCTGAAGCTGGACATGGATAGGACAGATTTTACAAGTTTAAAATTTCAGCTACCCACACCGGTAAATTGAAGTACAGCTCCGAAACATCATTAACTCAGTTTGTCATTTTTTAATCGGATAATTTTCAGGTTTGGAAATCAATTTCTGAGTATTTCTCACAGACTATTATCGTGAACAAAATAAATACAAACAAAAACATTGAAATGAAAACAATTGATACAGAAACAGAAAAACAAAAATTTGCTCCCGGTTTAAAACCTGGCCGGGACAAATTTTTAAATCACCGACAGGACAAATTTTTAATGATAGTATTTCTCCTGTTGCTTCTTTTACAAATTACGGCAAAAGTGAATGCAATAAAAAACGAATTGCAATACACGGTTTCATCTGGCATGCATTCAATTTATGCACCGGTTAAAAATCTGAAATGGGAAAATCCGGCTTTTGCAGTTTCCGCAGGAATCAACAGGATATTTGGTGAAGAACGATTTTTTTCAGTAGGATTTCAGGCAGAATTTGCCCCTCAAAAATACCAGGGAAATGCAACAAGCCTGCAATTGCTGGGTCAATTCACACCTGTTATTTTTAAAAATATAGAACTGGGAATTGGAACCGGAGCCGGCTACAGATTTTCAGAATATCCGTCGAAAACTTATAAGTGGGGCGAAAATACATGGGAAAACGGAAAAAAGTTTAAAGGAATGTTGCAGATACCTGTTCAGCTAAGTGCAGGATTTCGCGAAATTCAATTTTCATCGCTTGGCGTTACTCCTTTTATAGCTTACCAATTGAAAGCAATGTTTGGTTATAATCCCGATTTTGACCCGCTTCCTGATTCCAACATCATGTTTGGGTTCAAATTTCAATTTAACAGAAATTAAAACAAAATTAGCCATGAAAAAATTACACATTTTTATAGTTGTGTGTACAGTTTTGTCGTTTGCAAGTTCGTGCAACCAGGATTTACTTGTTACGGATTATCAGCCCGGAAGAGATGATCTGGCTTCTAATCCAAATCATCCAATGAAAGACTCTCTCCAGTTTCTGGTTAACAAATATGTTGCAGATGGAATTCCAGGCGCCCAGGTTGTGGTAAAAAACAAAAATGGCTGGCTGCATGTAACCGGAGGTTTTGCCAAAATCGAAACAAAAGAACAGTTTCGTTCAGGTGGAACTTCGTGGTTATTCAGCATCACCAAAACCTACACAGCAACTCTTGTAATGAAACAGATTGAAGCAAATAAGATTAATCCTGATGAATTAATTGGAGAGTATCTTCCCGGGAATATTCTAAACAAAATTTCAGGTCATGAAAAAATTACAGTGAGAATGCTGCTAAATCATACATCGGGAATAGTAAATTTAACTGAACTACCTGAATTTGTAACAGGGCAACTAAACGACCCTTTGAATCAGCCAACTGTTGAAGAGCGATTAAAAATGCTTGATGGCAAACCTCTTGTATTCGAACCAGGAACCGATTTTTTATATTCAAATTCAAATTATCTTCTCCTGCAGTTTATTCTTGAAAATGTCAGCGGGAAAAGTTACTGGCAATTGCTGAGCGAACAAATTCTTGAACCATTGCAGTTATCTCACACTTTTCATGGTTTATCCGAACAACAAACAGTGAATCTTGGTTTTCCGAACTACTATTTCGACAGGCATGCAAATGAGCAACTGGAGAATATTACAAAATGGAACGGTGCACTTGCAAATGCTTGCGACTCATATGGTGCTTTGGCCGCAACACCCGAAAATGTAATCCGTTTTTATGAAGCACTGCTTGATGGAGCGTTAATTTCTGACAGTTCTCTTGAAGAAATGAAAACCTGGGTTAAAGGAATAAACTCAACCGAACCGGAATATGGAGAAGGTTTTGAATATTGGCAGTTTAATCCGGGGTCCACCCCGCAGTTTGGGCACGAAGGCGACGGAATGGGATGTTCAACACAAATTTTTTATGTACCTGATAATGACACATACCTCTATATAAATATAAATGCTGGCAGACAACTATTTGGTCCATATCTGTTTAAAATAACCGATCTGAAACGTGATTTGTGCCGATATGTAGCAAACTGGCAGGAATAGAAAATAAGTCAGGGTTGAATTACGAACAAGGTAAAAACTGATTTTATTTCGAAATACAGATTTATTAATTTTTAAAACTTCAAATCATGAAAACAATGTATTTTATTTTAATTGTTATTGCAACTTTTATTGTTGCCTGCTCCCCAAAATCAAAAGAACCTCTAAAAACAACGGAAATTTCTCTTGCTGATCAGATTGCGAAGGGAGAACAACTTGTTACAGTTTTGGGTTGCAATGATTGTCACTCACCGAAAGTAATGACAGCACTTGGGCCGGCTCCCGATTCTTTGCGGCTACTTTCAGGCCACCAGGCAAATGAAGTACTGGCCGCGTATGACAAAGAAATTCTGAAATCGTATGTTTTGTTTAATATGAACAGCACCGCTACAACTGGTCCGTGGGGAACTTCTTTTGCAGCAAATTTAACACCCGATCCAACCGGAATTGGAAGCTGGACCGAGGAGCAGTTTCTGCGGGCAATGAAGGAAGGAAAATGGAAAGGGCTTGAAAACAGCAGAAATTTATTGCCGCCAATGCCATGGCAAAGTTACAGCAAAATGCCCGACGAGGATTTGAAAGCCATTTTTGCCTATCTGAAAAGCATAAAACCTGTAACTAATCCGGTTCCGATGGCAACTCCTCCATTACAGTAAAATGAACTAAAATCCTATGTTGCAGGATTAATTATCCGGCTCATCATTTTTTTTTGAATTGTTTAACAAAACCCGGCAGAACTTATTCTGTCGGGTATTTTATATGCTTCAGGTAATCCTAAAATGTAATCCGTTATTTATTTCGGAATCGAAACTTACTTTAGTTTTCTTTTTCGGATGTTTTTGCATATTATTTATCCAATTTCTCTCATGTTGCAAAAAACTTTGTTTTAGAAATTTAAGACACGTATTTGCCAGGCTAAAAATAATTTGAAGCTTTGTTTTTCGAATTCAATATCCCATTACATTTGTGCTGTTTATGAACAGTGGAAATATCATCATAATATGATAAAATTGAAGTTGGTTGTATTACTTTTTTTGTCGCTGTTATTACTGAAGTTACACAACGGGCATTTGAAACATAATGTTTTTGCTAACGATTTAAGCAAAAAGGAATTAAGTTTTGAAGCCAAGGATAATAACAATTCAATGTCGGGAATTTTACCTTCAATTCCTGTGTATTTTAATATTGTTACTGAAGATCCGGTTTCTTATTCATACAATACAAAATCGAAAGAATTAGTCAAGATTATAATTCATTCAAAAACAAAAAATAATTCGGATCTTTCATTTCACCAATTTTCATTTTTCAGCAGGTATTGTTCTGTTTTCAGGCATATTTTTCTGAAAACGGCCTGCTTCCGTTTGTAGCCGTATAAACTCAAAAAAAGGTCAATTCGCAATTTGCCAAATCATTTTTTTATTATCCTCCAAACATTAAATATTAATGAGTTTATAATTCAATTTATTGCAAAATGGAAAATACAAATCAAACCATACAACCAAACGATAAAAAATCATCAAATGACTTTATAAAATTAGTAATCGGAATTTTCGTATTTATAGTAATTCTTGTTGCTCTTAAATATTTGGTCAGCGCATTGGGAATAATATAAAAACCCTTTAAAACAGGGCATTTTGTTAAAACCACTTTCGGCAACGAAAGTGGTTTTTTATTAAGTGAAATTTTTAAGAATACACAGGTTTTTACTTTTCGAACATTATTTTTCGGCAAAAAAAAGTTCCCGATTGTAACCGGGAACTTAAATATCTTTGTTCAGAAGCAACTTTTCAAAAATCACGTCAGGCCGTTTTTTCCTTACCCCAGGTTAAAACAATTACCAACCCGAGTACAGCCATTACCAAAGTATTAACAACCACATCCGCAATAATTGCCGTAAAATTGTTAAACATGGTAGTCATGGAATAAAACCCCAAATCAAGGCTGAATGAATACAGAAAGCCAAACAAAGCTCCAATTTTCAAGCCGTCAACAATTCCTTTAGCGCCCGACCATTTCAAAAAAAGTGTCAGTAACAAGGCAATCGAGAAATTGGAAACAATCATTGCCCACCAAATCATTTCCATTTCGGGCCTGTTTGAACATTGATTAAAGTTCGCTGTGTAAAAATCCATCAGCAAAATACCCCAGACCAACCAGCCCATTAAAAAATAGGCAATTGCACCAAAAACAGTTCCTCTGATAATTTTCATATTCATTTGATTTAAAATTAAGTGTAAGGAAATTAATACTTTTTGTTCAATATGAATTCAAGTTCAAATCACTAACCTTTGTTTTTTACTTTTAACGGCTTTTAATAAAAAAATCAGAACAATGAATTTGAAAATTCCTTTTACTTTAATTTTTGCTCTTTCTTTTGCGTTTTTATCTCATTCCCAGACAAGTAAAACCGAGAGTATTGAAAAAACCTTTCATTCCATTTCAAGTAACGAGTTGCTCGAATTTGCAAAAGAACTGAGTTCAGATAAGTACAAAGGCCGGCTTTCGGGCTCGCCTGAATACTTTGAAGCTGCAAAATGGTGTGCCGCAAAATTTGCTGAATGGGGCGTTAAACCTGCATTTAACGGTAGTTATTTCCAGGAATTTCGCAACGAATATTCTGAAGTATTGTCACTGGGTGAAGTTGTTTATTCAGGCAAAAACATGCAAAAAACCCTTTCATTTCCTGATGATTATTTGCCCGGATCAAATTCTGCTTCGGGTAAAGTTTCGGGCCAATTGGTTTATGTTGGATATGGTATTACTGCACCGGAGTTGGGTTATGACGATTACAAAAACGTTGATGTAAAAGGAAAAATTATCATCCTTGAATCAGGCATTCCCTATTCAAAAAACGACACAACACTCGCAAAATGGACTCCTTACGCATATCATCGTTACAAATTCAGAAATGCTGTAAAACATGGTGCTGCCGGAATGATTTATGCAAGTTTAATTGCCAATCCGAATACTGTAAACTTAGATAATTTTGTGTACGCCCATGTCAGCAACAATGTGGTTGAGCAAATTTTTCTGGATGCCGGGAAAGATTATAATGCAGTAAAAACAGATCTTCAGCAAATGAAAAACCCTTCGTTCGCTTTTCCTGAAGAGCAAAAAATCAGCATTTCAGCCGAAACAAAATATTTCCCCAATGCAGTGGCTTGCAATGTTGTTGGGTTGATTGAAGGCTCTGACCTTGAATTAAAGGATGAAATAATTATAATTGGCGGACATCTTGACGGACAGGGAAGTATGGGAAATGTTGTATTTCCCGGCGCGCTCGACAATGCATCGGGTGTTTCAGATATTTTGGGAGCCGCAAAAGCGCTGGCAACTTCAGAAATTAAACCAAAACGATCAGTGCTTTTTATTCTGTTTGGCGGCGAAGAGTGTGGTTTGTACGGAAGTGAATTTTATGTAAAAAATCCGCTTTTCCCCATCGAAAAAACAAAACTTATGATAAACCTTGATATGGTTGGAAACGGTACCGGTTTTTACTTGGCAAACGGGAAAAGTTATCCTGAATTATATAACCATTTTGAAAGCGCCAACAACAGTTTTATTCATCGCCAGATGGATGCCTCGGAATGGAGTAAAAATTACGGACGCCCGCGATCCGATGAATCAAATTTCGAAAAAGCAGGTATTAAAACTTTTGGAATGTGGACACGCAATTCAGTTTTCCCGGTTTATTATCACCATCCAAAAGATAAAACTGATGTGTTGACCCCTGAAATTATGGAAGATGCCGCAAAACTTTTGTATTTAGGTATTTTAGGTGTGGCAAATG
>DAOPKR010000019.1:45115-48728 GCA_035391305.1 Draconibacterium sp. | reverse complement strand
AAATTTTGTCCCGGATGGGACAAAACACTAACCAATTTGCTTTGTTTCTACCCATGTTTTGTTCCTAACGGAACAAATAAACAAAAAATCAAAACAGTCTCTAAGTTTTGGAAAATGGCTTTTCTTACATTTAAGAACCTTAAGCCATAATAAATTAACATTGAAATTTAAAGAAAGAAACAGCTAAAAATGATTTTCAGGGAAAAGCTTATTCACGGTACTTTAATCAGGCGTTACAAACGTTTTCTTGCTGATATCAGGTTGGATAACGGAACTGAGATTGTTGCCCACTGTACAAATTCAGGTACGATGAAAAGTTGCCTTGAAAATGGCGCTGGAGTTTATCTGACGCCCGTTAGCGATGCCAAACGGAGGACAAAATTCACCTGGGAAATGATAAAAATTAATGGCGATTGGATTGGTATCAATACCGGAAATCCAAATAAACTTGCATTTGAGGCTGTTTCAGCGGGTGTTATTCCTGAGTTGTCGGGCTATTCAACAGTAAAACGCGAGGTACAATTTGGCAATTCGAGATTTGATATTCTCGCCGAAAATGACAATGAAAAGTGTTTTGTTGAAGTTAAAAATGTTACAATGAAAGAAGGGAAATATGCACTTTTTCCCGACTCGGTTACTGTGCGCGGTCAGAAACATTTGAAAACACTCATGGAAGTGAAGGCTGCAGGAATGCGTGCTGTAATGCTTTATATTATCCAACGCAGCGATACTGAAATATTTGCGCCCGCAATTAATATTGACCCTGATTATGCAAAAATGCTAAAAACCGCAGTAAATGCAGGAGTTGAGGTAATTGCAATGCAGGCAAAAGTTACACCCGAAAAAATAGAACTGGTGAGGAAATTGCCAGTTGAAATTTAAATAAAATGAAAACAGTTTTGCGTAAAATTTAGTTAGGTAAAAATGTCTCGTAATATTTTAAACACGCATCAGTAATTTCTGGCTAATATTGGTTTACATTTATTTCTTGTCTTCTTTTTCTTTTATTTTTTCAATATTTCCGTTGTATGAAATCGACTGGCGGTTTAAACTCGAAACATTTAAACTGGTTGATCCGGTTACCGAAATGTGAAAAGAATAATCGAGACGGTCATTTTCGTTTTTTACCGAAACCTTAACCAAATAACCGTTTTTTGTTGTTTCAAAATCGCAGCTTTCAAAGGCATTTTTAAAAATCATCGGACTATCTGTTCCCCCGTAATTCACCGAATAGGCTACTCCAAAATAAGGTAAATAAGAAAAAATCGAATCCTGCGTAACTTTCACATCATATTCTGAGGTCAGATTTACTGTCCTCCCTCTCATAGGATTTGCATTACTGGCTTTAAAAACAAATGTTTTACTATCAACAATGTTTTTTACTTCTTCTCTTTGCCGGGCTTTTTTTTCTGCCTTAATCTCTTTTTTACTTTTTTTCTCCTGGGCATTAATCGTAATTACCGATAATATCAAAATACAAATAACAAATAGGTTTTTCATAATTCATTATTTTATTAAAATGTTAGTTTTATGCTTATATAACTACTTTCTTACTTTTTTTGTTTATATAAGTTTGTTTTTTTATTGAGTTTAAAATCAAGGTTTTTGGAGTATAACAATGAGTTAACATTTGTTGCTTATTTGTAGTGTTTTATTTGAAATATACAGGAGCATATGTTAGTTTTACCGGTGGCATTGAGAATGCGCTGTTAAATGCAAACAAAATTGTTGTGGCTGCATTTGCATTATTCACCAAGAATCAGCAGCAGTGGTTAGTAAATCCGCTGAAAAAGGAAAATGAATCTATAATGAATGATAATCGTTTTGACGGGATTACTTTTATTTTTGAAACGTCAAATGAAAAGTATCAGGCCAATAAAAACTCAATTATTTAAACAGATGCAAAAATGAGTGAAATTGTTTATTTGAATGGCGAATTTGTACCAAAAGAAACTGCAAAAATATCGCCCGACGATCGGGGATTTATTTTTGCCGACGGCGTTTACGAAGTTGCAAAATATTACAACGGCAAGCCTTTTAGATATAACGATCATATTCATCGGCTGGAAAGAAGTTTACGCGAACTTGAAATTGATTTTACTGAAACAGACAGTTTGAAATCTGTTTTTTCTGAACTCATAATCAGAAATAATTTTCAGGATAAACATGCAGGTGTTTACCTTCAGATTACCCGTGGTGAAAATAAACGTGTACATTATTTTCCCAAAAATGTTAGACCCACAGTTTATGCGTTTGCTTTTGATTTGCCTTCGTTTAACGATAACCTGAAAAATGGCATTAAAGTAACTACGCACGAAGATATTCGATGGCAGCGTTGCGACATTAAATCTGTTTCACTCCTGCCAAATACAATGATATTCAACAAAGCCGTAAAAAGCGGGGCAGGAGAGTGCATACTTATTCGCAACGGGATGGTTACAGAGGCTACACATTCAAGCGTTTTGGGCATTAAAAACGGAATCGTAACAACACATCCGCTTTCCAATTTAATTCTTCCCGGAATTACGCGTAAAGTAATCATTGAAATTTGCGCCGCCGGCAATATTCCTGTTGAGGAAAGAGCGTTTACTGAAATTGAAATGTATGATATGGATGAAATTATTATTGCCGGAACAGGAAGTGAAATTACACCGGCAATACAGGTGAATGATAAAATTATCGGAAACGGTAATCCCGGAGAAATAACCCGTTTTATTCAAAACAGTTTTTTTGAAATGGTGGCAGGCTAGTTTTGGGATCAGGGTTCAAGGTTTAGTTTTTCGGGTATCAAAGTATTACAAAGCAACCATCATTCAGAATCCAGAATCAATTATCAAAATTGCCGGTTGTCTATGTCGCACTTTATCATTCAGGCTTTGAACTCTGAACTCTGAACTTTGAACTCAGAACTTTGAACTCACTTATTCCCCTAAATACTTTTTATATAAATCTGGCCTCAGTTTTTTTGTCCGTTCAATTGCCTGGTCATGATTCCAGTCGTCCACCAGTTTGTCGTTTCCACTCAAAAGAATTTCAGGTACTTTCATCCCTTTGTATTCGGCTGGTCGCGTATAAACAGGTGGGCTGAGCAGGTTATCCTGAAATGAATCAGTGAGCGCTGAAGTTTCGTCTGAAAGCACGCCTGGTAAAAGGCGAACAATACTGTCGGATATTATCGCTGCAGCAAGTTCGCCGCCGGTAAGCACATAATCACCAACTGAAATTTCCATCGTAATATAGTGGTCACGAATTCGTTGATCAATCCCTTTGTAATGCCCGCAAATTATCATCAAATTGTTTTTCATGGAAAGTTGATTGGCGGCTTTTTGATTATACAGATTTCCATCCGGGGTTGTAAAAATTATTTCGTCATAAATACGCTGGCTTTTTAAGGTTTCAATGACTTTTTCCAAAGGTTGAATCGCCATAACCATTCCCGCACCTTTGCCAAACGAATAATCGTCAACCCGCCTGTGTTTATCATCAGAGAAATCGCGCAAGTTGTGTAAACATATTTCAGCCAACCCTTTTTCTTTTGCCCTTTTTAATATTGAATGATTAAAAGGGCTTTCCAATATTTCGGGAAGTACGGTAATGATATCGATTCTCATTT
>DAOPKR010000019.1:39974-45015 GCA_035391305.1 Draconibacterium sp. | reverse complement strand
TTATGAATTTAGTAAGATTTTACAATCCGCGGTACAGTGTGAACAGGAATTTGGTTGATGAATTGTACAACAACTTCTTAAAGAATGATTATCACGAAAATTATGTGAGAAACCCTGCAAAACAGCCTGCAACAAATATATTCGAAACTGATAAAGACTTCAAACTGGAAGTGTTGCTGCCAGGTTTTGCAAAAGAAGATGTTCAGATTAATTATCACAAAAATTTGCTGACAATCAAAGTTGACAAAGAGCAAAAAGAAGAAAATATCAATGAAGGATTCAAATATGCACACCGTGAATTTGGTTTATTCAATTTTGAAAAACAATTCAAAGTTCCCGATTCGGTCAATATTGAATCAGTGGATGCAAAATTTGAAAACGGCATTTTGAGTATTGTTTTACCAAAAAAAGAAGAAGCTTTGGAAAAAGCTCCGGTTGAGATTAAAGTTTCGTAATAATTGGTTTTGTTTGGTTAGTTTGATTGATAAGCCCGGTAGTGCTGCCGGGCTTTTTTGTTTGCCAATTTTTATATTTCAACCTAACATGAATTAATTTTGTTTTGCTGTTTTAATTTAAGTGTTAATTTCACGCTTTTAATTCTTTTAAATTGTAAAGCTGTCTTAAACCTAAAGAATTCAGTATGAAACGAATTTTAAGTTTTGTCTTTTTATTGTCATTTTTGTCAAGCGTTGTCATCGGGAAAGATTTTCAGGTTACTTCTCCCGATGGAAAAATTAAAACCTCGGTTTCAATTGACAAAGAAATAATGTATTCGGTAAAATTTGAGAATATTTCAGTTGTCGAACCATCATCAATCTCTTTTACATTCAAACAGGCACCTCCACTTGGAAAAAATATGGAAGTTCTTTCTGATAAAAAATCAACGTTTGATGAAACCTGGAAGCCCGTTTTAAAAAGGTTTGAAAACATTCGGAATAATTATAACAGCTTGTGGCTGGAACTAAAAGAGGAGAAATTTCCTCAACGAAAAATTAATCTCGAATTCAGGGTTTTTAATGACGGAGTTGCTTTCAGAACTGAATTTCCTGAACATTTTAAATCACATGAATATGTAATAACCGATGAACTAACCAGCTTTAATTTTTCAGGAAACCAAACTTGCTGGGCTGTTAATTATGGTAGCTATACAACTTCGCAGGAAGCTGAATTTTTTGAACGAAAGATAGGAGAGATCACACCTGAAATGGTTATTGGTTTACCGATGACAGTTAAAGTTGATGAGAAATGTTATGCTGCAATTACCGAAGCCGACATTGAAGATTACGCCGGTATGTATTTGAAATCAAGTAAAATAAGCAATAGTTTTGGTTTCACGACTGCTTTGTCGCCCAGAAAAGGTCAATCTGAAAAAGGAGATAAAGTTGTTTTTAAAACACCGCACAAAACTCCTTGGCGGGTAATAATGATCGGTAATACTCCCGGAAAACTTGTTGAATCTGAAATTATTCAAAATCTAAACGCCCCTTGCGAAATTGCTGATCCGTCATGGATAAAACCGGGTGTTAGTGCCTGGGATCACTGGTGGAGTGGCGAAGTAAAAATGGAACAGTCAGTAATTTATGAATATATCGATTTGGCATCGTCAATGAGTTGGCCTTATATGCTGATCGACTGGCAGTGGTACGGGCAGTTTAACCAGCCAGGTGCCGATATAAAAAAAGTGGCACCCCAGCTAAGCATGCATGAAATTCTTGAATATGCGAAAAGCAGGAATGTAAAATGCTGGTTGTGGATGTATAATACCGATGTTTTTCGCTTTGATTTTGATGAAGCTTGTGCATTGTACGAAAAATGGGGGATCGCCGGGATTAAAATTGATTTTATGGACAGCGACGACCAGGAAATGGTAAACTGGTATCAGAAAGTTGTAAAAACAGCAGCCAAGTATCATTTAATGGTTGATTTTCATGGGGCGTTTAAACCCGATGGCTGGCGAAGAACATATCCTAATTTGGTAACCCGTGAAGGAGTTTTGGGAAATGAATATAATAAATGGTCACTGAGAATTACGCCGGAACATATGTGTACACTGCCTTTTACCCGCATGTTGGCTGGCCCGATGGATTTTACGCCGGGCGGTTTCTTAAACCGAAATCCTGATAAATTTCAAAACGGAACTCCTGCGCAGGTACAAGGAACCAGGGCAAACACTTTGTCACAATTTGTGATTTACGATAGTCCGTACATGGTTGCCTGCGATCACCCAAAGCATTATTACGGACAGGTTGGTGAAGATTTTCTGAAAAAAGTAAAATCGGTTTGGGGCGATACTAAAGTGCTGAATGGTGCAATATCAGAATATATTACTGTAGCAAGGCGTTCAGGAGATACATGGTTTGTTGGCGGTATGACAAACAGTTTTGCCCGTGACCTCGAAATTAAACTCGATTTTCTGAATGAAGGAAATTACAAAATGACTAGTTTCTCGGATACTGAAAAAACAAAAGAAAATGCCGAAATTGCGGAACAAAAAGAAACTTCAGTGAAAAAAGGAGATACTATTAAAATAAAAATGGCACCCGGCGGCGGTTTTGCAGCGTGGATTGAGAAAATTAAATAATTTCAGAGTTCAAAGGTTAAATCATGCAACCTTTATCCTGAATCCAGCCACAATGCATAAAAACCGGTAGCCGGTAACAATAAAAAACTATGTTAGAACAATTAAAACAACAAGTATTTCAGGCAAATCTCGACCTGGTTAAACATGGTCTGGTAATTTTTACATGGGGAAATGTGAGTGCAATTGACCGTGAAAAAGGTTTGGTTGTAATAAAACCCAGCGGCGTTTCCTACGAAAAAATGACAGCTTCTGATATGGTTGTGTTGAATCTCGAAGGAGAAATTATTGAAGGTAATCTTAAACCTTCGAGTGACACTGCAACACACATGGTTTTATACCGAAACTTTAAAAATATTGGAGGGGTAGTGCATACACATTCTGAATGGGCAACTTCTTGGGCGCAGGCAGGAAAAGGGATTCCGGCTATTGGAACTACTCATGCCGATTATTTTTATGGCGAAATTCCATGCACCCGAAAAATGACAGATGCTGAAATAAAGGGCGAGTATGAACTTGAAACAGGTAATGTAATTGTTGAACGTTTCGCAAAATTGAATCCCGATCAGATTCCCGGAATTCTTGTAAATAACCACGGCCCGTTTTCGTGGGGAAAAGATGCAAATGATGCTGTGCATAATGCAGTTGTGATGGAAGAAGTAGCTAAAATGACATTCCGTTCTTTGCATCTCAATCCTGAAACAACAATGGACCAGTCGTTGCTTGATAAACACTTTTTGCGAAAACACGGTAAAAATGCTTATTACGGTCAGAAATGAGTTCAGGGTTCAGAGTAAGAGAGTCCAGTATCCAGTAACCAGTAACCAGCAACAAGTATCCAGCAACAAGTAACAATCAATAATAATTAATAAATCACATGAAATACACCATCGGTTTAGATTATGGTTCGGATTCAGTTCGATCTTTAATCGTGAATGTTGAAACTGGCGAAGAAGTTGCCAGTGCAGTTTTTAACTATCCGCGCTGGAAAAAACAAATGTATTGCGACGCCTCAAAAAACAGGTTTCGCCAGCACCCAAAAGATTATCTTGAAGGTTTGGAATATACAATTGTCGAAGCTTTGAAACAAGCTCCGGCAGGAGTTGCAGAAAATGTGGTTGGGATTTCTGTCGATACAACCGGCTCAACACCGATTGCAGTTGACGAAAAAGGAACTCCGCTTTCGTTAACTCCCGGTTTTGAGGAAAATCCAAATGCAATGTTTGTGCTTTGGAAAGACCACACTGCAGTAAAAGAAGCAGAGGAAATCAATCAGTTGGCGAGAAGTTGGAAAATAGATTTTACCAAATTTGAGGGCGGAATCTATTCTTCGGAATGGTTTTGGGCGAAACTTTTACATGTTATCCGCGAGGATGCAGGCGTTTACCGTGCTGCTTATTCATGGGTTGAACATTGCGATTGGATTCCGGCAATTTTAACCGGAAACACAAATCCGAAAACGTTGAAGAGAAGTCGTTGCGCCGCAGGGCACAAAGCCATGTGGCACGAAGCTTTTAAAGGTTTGCCTGCTGAAGATTTCCTTGTAAAACTTGACCCGCTGTTAAGTGGCTTGCGCGACCGATTATACAAAGAAACTTTTACCTGCGATATTTCTGCTGGAAAACTGACTCCTGAATGGGCAGAAAAACTTGGCCTCTCAACAAATGTGGTTGTCGGCGTGGGCGCTTTCGATGCACATTTGGGTGCGGTGGGCGCCGAAATTGAACCTTACTATCTTTCAAAAGTGATGGGAACTTCAACCTGCGATATGTTGATTGCACCGATGGAAGAGGTTGGTGACAAGCTGGTTAACGGAATCTGCGGACAGGTGGATGGTTCAATTGTTCCCGGAATGCTGGGGCTGGAAGCCGGGCAGTCGGCTTTTGGCGATATTTACGCATGGTTTAAACAAATTTTGGAATGGCCACTGCAAAATATTCTGGCAGAAACAAAATTGGTTGACGATGCCACAAAACAAAAATTGATTGATGAAACTTTGGATAAAATAATTGCCAAACTTAGTGAGGAAGCCGCAAAAATTCCAATTGCTGAAAGTGGGATTGTAGCGCTCGACTGGATGAACGGCCGCCGTACTCCCGATGCCAACCAGGCTTTGAAAGGCGCGATTGCCGGTTTAAGTCTGGGGTCCGATGCACCAAGAATATTCCGCGCACTTGTTGAAGCAACTGCATTTGGTTCAAAAGCAATTAACGACAGATTTATAGCAGAAGGTGTTCGAATTGACGGTGTGATTGCACTTGGTGGTGTTGCCAAAAAATCTCCGTTGGTTATGCAGATTGTTGCCGACGTTTTGGGGATGCCGATTAAAGTCGCGCGATCTGAACAGGCTTGTGCGCTTGGTTCTGCAATGGCTGCCGCTGTAGTTGCTGGTGTTTACAATAATACAGCAGAAGCACAGAAAAAAATGGGTGGTGGTATAGAAACCGAATATCATCCGATTCC
>DAOPKR010000019.1:35692-39874 GCA_035391305.1 Draconibacterium sp. | reverse complement strand
TATGATTGATTACAAAAAGATAATTACAATCGAACCTGGGAAAAGAGGTGGAAAGCCATGCATTCGGGGCATGCGTATTTCTGTGAGTGATATTTTAGGATGGTTGGCATCTGGTATGACCAACGCTGAAATTCTTGAAGATTTTGATGAATTAAATGAAGAAGATATTTATGCAGCGTTAAGTTTTGCCGCCGACAGGGAAAATAAAATTTATCAGGCTGCAGTATGAAATTATTGTTCGACCAGAATATTTCATACAGGATTTTAAAACTTTTATCAAATGATTTCCTGGGTTCAAGCCATGTTAAAAAAGAGGGATTGGTTAACGAACCCGATCGAGTAATATGGTAATTTGCGAAAACAAATGGTTACACAATTGTATCGCAAGATGCTGATTTTAATGATTTATGTTTACTAAATGGTTTCCCTCCTAAAATTATTTGGATTAGAACTGGAAATCTTTCAACAAAATCAATTTTATTTTTATTGAATCAACACATAAATGATATTACTGAATTTATAGTAGATAGCGATCATGGGTGTTTTGAAATTTTGAAAATGAAAATGGGATAAATAAAAACATCTTATTTATGGAATTGTTGAGAGAGTGAGGGTTTCAATCAAATTGAAACCCTCACTTTTGCATTAAAGTTTTATTGTTTTACAATTTTTATTGTTTTGCTGGTTTTTGCCGTTTTGAAAACGAGGAGATAAATTCCCGGTTTTAATGATGCACCGTTCTGTGTTTGCCCGTTCCACGAAATTGTTTTTTTACTTCCCGGATTGATTATGTTTTTATCGAATTTGTACATCAGTGATCCTTTTAAATCATAAACTGATAAATCCTGAATTTCGCTTAATTCCGTTATTTGCACTTCGATATTCAAATGTTCAGTAAATGGGTTTGGATAAACTGAAACTGTATCTGCAAGTTTTCCAAAATCCTCAGCATTTGTTACAATTGGTCCGTCTGTCCAGTCATTTCTAAAATCATTGGGCAAACAGGTGAGGCACCATTTGCTTGTATCTTCGAGACACAGGAAAGAAGTATATTTTGACAGTATCCTGTTTTTTATGCTTTCGTCAATAATTTCTGCAACAATATCATTTGATGAATAATCTTTTTCCATCGATTTAATAAAAGTGCCTGCCCATATTTTTTTGATTACAGAATCATTTTCCAAAACTGAATTTTCCTCAATTTCTATCTTTTCCGAGAAAATTTCGCCGTTGAATTCGCCCGAGAAATCAATTTCAAAAGGCATTGAACCTTTATATTTTCCTACCTGCAGGATCATTTCATTCAGATATGCAACATTTTCATCTTTGTTTAAATAATAGCGGCTAAAGCAAAATCCATTTTGGGTTGTGGTATGAAAATCGAATGAATTAACGGAGCCCTGTAAATATTTAAAAGCCGAACCAAAAAGTTCAGAAACTGATTTTCCGTTTTCCAGACTTTGGTGCGAACCGGCTGTAAGTTTTGCAAGGTTTGCATAAAAATAGCTGTTACCGTAATACTGAAACTGATCGGTATAATAATACCAGTAATTCAATGTTTGATAATCGGTAATGTGAATCGGAATTTTTGTTGTCATCATCGCCAAAAGATCTTCGATTAGTTTATTTGCAACCTGATAATCGTAATACTGGCTCGAATTTGAAACAAGCAAAATCTTCCCGTCATTTCCGTTTTCGTTAATAAACTCAATTCCGTTGGCTAGTAACGCCGCCAAATTGCTGTAATCGCTAAGGTCGTTGTTCAGGATTTGAAATGCCGACTCAATGTTTTCATTTGTAGCCTGAACCCATTTTTCACTGTGGCGTAAAATATTCAGGTTCGAAAAAATAAGGTTGAAAGAATCTCTTGAACTCAGGTTGTTTTGCATTTCTCCTTTTAAAATATCCAAAATCTCGGTGTTTTTTAGTTCAGTATTCGATGCATCAAAATCAACAAGTACTGCCACTTTTTTTGTTGCAGTTGAATTCAAAAAACTCTCCGGCGACAATGCCAACTGATAATAACCTTCGTCGGCAACACTGTATTTAGAAAAGAACACACCATTTGTAAGTGGTGTATCAAATGCTATTTTCAGGTTACCGCTGAATTTCGATGAAGGTATTTTCACCGATTTGCACTCACCGTAATTTACGTCGGTAATATTTTTGAACTGAAGACTTTCTTCATTTGTAATCACGGGGTTTTTCCATTGCCCATTTTCCCAAGTGTAAACGGTTAATTCAGAAGGTACTGTTGCCGAAGTTTTTAGAATTGAAATTGGCAATTCCGATGAGATATTAGTTTTGTTCCATGAAACCGGAACCAGATAAGTAATTTTTACTTTCCTGGTTTCGCTGCCTGCCATCGGAAAAACGCGCAATTCGTACTGAGTTGCTGTTTGTTTATACAGCACCGACGGGTCGCGCCTGCGGTTTACAATACTTTCGTAAATTGATGAAGCTGTCCAGCGATCGAGGATTACGGCTTTTATTGTGTCTTCGCCAAACCATAACCACGAATCGGTAATCATCGCATTTTCAGGTAAATCAAAGTCTAAGGTTACCTCGAGTGTGTCTTTTACATTTGTCCATTTTGTGCCTTTCGATGAAAATTCAAGTGTTAAACCGTACTCCATAAAGAGTCCTTTCGGGACAACGGTTAAGCTGGCATTTTCAATTGTTCCCTGGTAGGTTTCCCACGTATTTCGGGGGTCGCCAACCCGAAGACTAAAATTTCCAAAAACGCTTGTGATGCTAAAAAAAAGGATGGTAAAAAGTAAAGTTGTTTTCATGGTGCGGTTGTTAAATTATGGTTATTTAAATCTGAACTAAGGATTGTTTTGAATTGATGCAAGATACAAAAAAACATATACAATCAGTTTTACATTTGTTTATAAACTGTAGATGATGACATATAAAAAAAGGTTGCGCCGGTATTTGTCAACTCAAAACTATCGCAGGTTGAATTGCAATGGAAAATGTAAGCTCGGTTACTAGATTTGTTTAGCTTGGCCGGAAGTTTATTATTGTATCCAAATCCATCCGTATTCGACTGACCGCCAGGGTAAAACACTTTGTATTTTTTTGCCGAAACTGTGACAGCAAAAGTAATACAGTAGAAAGAATAATAGTCTGATTTTCATTTTGCGGGATATTTTTTTAATTAAAATTTTGTTTTTGTAGAAATGTGAAAAACCGAAATCACTATTTATTTCCTGTTTTTTACTGCGTTTTCAACGGTAACTCTTTACTGAAAAGTTTATTATGAACTTATAAAATTATAACTTGTTCATATTTGAATTAACTGTATAAAATTAATAATATGAGATTATTCAAAACTTTTACTATCTGTTTCTTATTATTAGTTTTTGTTGGCCAGCTAAAAGCAAACGAATCGGCGGAATTTGAAGCAACCGACTCACTAACACTTGCCCAGGCATATGTAAACTTAACGCTCACAAAAGATTATTTTGACACTTTAAGTGTTGAAAGAATATCCAAAATCCTTCCTTTTGAAGAGAGTGAACTAAACTCAATAAAAGATTCCGGGTTTATTCAGTCAAATAAATATCTGTATAATTTCACTTTTGCCCTTTTGTATTTCAATAAAGCAAAATTGCTGTTCAGAACAGATACTAATCCGAACAGGGAAGATTTGCTGCAATGGAAAAACTCATTGGAATCTGCAATCCTGTATTTTAACCGTGCCGGGCTAAACAAGTATTTTTATTCTTCATATGCAGGGAACAATAATTATAATGAATTTATAGGATTTTCAGATCGAAAATGCCAGGAACTGAAAGATGAAATTGTTGAATTGAAAAGAAAATTTAACCCATATTTTAACAACAACATTTACCCCGATTTTCAGCGAATTTTTTTGGAAGCAAAGCAAACCCGTCGTCTTAGTTTTGATTCTTTGGCTTACTACACAACATTATTTAACATGCCTTTAAGCAGGGATATTTTAGACAACACAAATCATGGCAAAACCATAAATAAGAGCGAAGAGTGGGGGCTTTCGAATATTAACACCGAATATAATCTTGAACTTCCACTTGATTTAATTTCAAGATATCTCCAACTCAATTTTCTGGCTGCGGCTGACAGTTTGCCCAAAAATTCAGTTAAAAACATACAAACAATTTATGTTCAGTACAATTACTTTGTTAAAGACATTAA
>DAOPKR010000019.1:18000-35592 GCA_035391305.1 Draconibacterium sp. | reverse complement strand
GATATCATCGGACTAAAAGCTGAATTTAACCCCTATTTTAACCGGGATATTTATCCTGATTTTCAACGGATCTTTTATGTTGAAAAAAAATCGGGCAAATTCAATTTTGATGAATTGAGATATTATACAGCATTGTACAATCTCCCTTTAAGTCGGGATATTTTAGATAATAACCCAAACGGAAGAACTTATAATCAAATTGATGATACCTATTATAGCTGGAATATAAATACCGGTTACAAGCTTGATCTTGCTCCTGATTTAATTTCAAGATATCTTCAGTTAAAAAAGGTATTGAAAGCAAATGATTCGGTTGAAACCAGTTGTGAAGCAAATTGGAGTTGTTTCAACGCTTTTATTGACGATCTAAATCCCGATGATAAAATGCAATTCGGTAATGAATATATACCTGATCAGATATCGAAAGATGATTTTTTTCGTGAGGAGCTTGACGCTGCAACCTGTGTAAAATTACGCCGGCAGTTAATTAAAAAATGTGGTAATATACGATATCCGGCAGGTATCGTAGATTCTGACAATGATGGGGTTGTTGATTATGTGGACGCAGAAATGGCAGCACCAATGTCAAAACGCTATTATTTTCCGGTTCCGGCGCCGTTTCCTTCAACTTATAAATATATAACTGATTATAAACCCGGCTTGAAAACAATGAAACAGGTAGATGATTATTTTACAAATATCTTTAATAAAAAAGGATACACCGGACATTTACATTACTATTATGTTGAATCAGGATTTACGCTTACAACAAGCCTTGAAAAAATAAACAACGATGGAAGCCCGGTTAGCGGCAGCGCACGCTGGAGTGTAACAAGCGGTGGGAATAGCTCCTTGTCGTTGTATGAAACGTTTAAATCAATATTTTTTGAAACTGAATCCAACTTCAGGATAATCGGCCTCATTGTTTCTCCACTCGCGGCAACTTTGCAGAAAAGCCCTTCAACTTTCGGAGGAATGCAGGAATTGCTTATTTACAGTTACCCCGAACTTCCGGCAGATCTAAAAGATTTTTCAATAGATAAAAAAACACTGACTGTTTTGATTTACAATTATTACCAGAGTGATATCGGAAAAGTACCGGTTTTGGATGTTAGCAAACGATTGTCAGTAGAAGATCATTTGAAAAAATCAGGGTTGCAGGAATTACTGGATGGCAGGTAAATTTTATGATTTCGCCTTTAATTGGGATGATTTTCCAGATATTCTCCAACGGCAAAATCAATATTATAATTCGACCCATTGGTATATTCAACATTAATTAGAATATGTGGACAATAACCCCAACCCCTGTAACCAAAGGCAAAACCCATTGAAGGTTCTTTGCCAATGTGCACTTTATCAGAAAAACCAGAACAAGGCCAGGTGTAAACTACCTGTTTGATTTCGTCTAACCTGAATGAAGGCACGTCAATCCAGATTAGAAAATCGTAATTTTTTGAGCCGGAAATTTGTTCGCTTTTAGCTCTGGGAACTATTAAACTGTCTATCGGGTATGTTTGTTGCCGGCGGAGCATTTCTACAACTTCGTCGTAATTTTTGTCGGTAAATTCTTTTCCCCGACCCTGTACAACCAAATGCAAAAGTTCTTTGGTTTTCAGTTCGGCGGTCTCGGCTTTTTCCTGTGCATTTAAAGCCTCAATTTCTCTCTGTCTTGAGTTTATTGAATAGTAAATCAGAAATGCTAGAATCGCTAAAACAACCGCAGCAATTGTGATAATCCGCTGTCTGAATCTTTTTGCTTTTTCCTTACGTTTCTTTTCCTCTTCAAGCAACCGGGCTTTTTTTAGTTTGTCTAAAAAGTCTTTGCTTTTATTAATCCAGTCCTGTTCTTCATCGCTAACTTTAAATTTATCGAGATAAGGTTCAATAAACAAAAGTTGTTTTTCTGTAAAAAATTCCCTCACTTCAGGTTGAACATGAACCTGGCTTTTTATCAGCCTTCTGATTTCAAGCAGGGCAATTTCTTCGTCACTTCTTTTTTCGGCAATGCGTTTTGCAAGCGAGTCGTGGGCAATTTCATAAACGGCAACATCATCAGAATACCGCAAAATACGACTGTTAATCAGCGCTTCAACTGTGGCGTCAATCAATGTCAAATCCAAATCGGGCAATCTTTCTGTTAAATTCAATTTGGTTATTGGTTCTTTTGTTCCTTCGAGTGTGGCAAAAGGTGATAATATTTTCCAAATTGTTTCAACAGTAAGATTGGAATATGCCATACTTAATTTCATGCTTATTCCTGTTACCTGTTCTTCAAGGAAGTTTTTCATTACATCGCCAATATCTCCTATTTTATTTAAAGATTGGCTTGTAAAAACTGCTTCTGCATTTCTTGTTTCGTCATTTGTAATTTCAAGATAAAACTTATCTAAAAATACCTGCAGATACGGTAATTGAATGGTAAGCGTTTTTTCGCTGCCTTTTATTTTATCAAAAATGCCTTCTGCAATTTCATCTGTTTCTCCTTTCCGTAAACGAACATTTGAGTTTTCAAAACTTGTAGCGCCAACAATTACCTGTTTTACTTTGTCAAGGTTCATTGGTTCTACCCTAAGTTTTTTTCTAAGTAATTGGGGAACTGCTTTTTCGAAAGCGTTTAAATGCCCCAGGTATTCTTCGCGAATGGAAAAAATCATTTTTACAGACTGTTTCACCTGTAATATTTCTTTTACAGTGTTTATGAATTGTGTTTGCTCATTTTTTGTTCCCAGAATAAAAAGTTCTTCAAACTGATCGAATATTAAATATATTGGGCGAAAAGAATTCAGGTAAATGTTTTTAAATGATTTTTCAAGCGGGCTTATATTTTTATTTGCAGGCTCAGTTTCCTGCTCTTCCATTATTTCATTCAGCCAATCCAAATCTTCTTTTTCTGTTGATTTGCCTCCGGCATCAGCCAGCGCTTTTTCCAGTGATGAGTTGATATTGCTGCCCCGCCGGATTGACAATGCCAGCCAGTCGTGCGACTGAAACCTGCTTGCCAGGCCACACTGTATAAGGCTTGTTTTACCTGTTCCTGATGCGCCGTAAACCAGTATGATTGGCGACTGGAAAACCATTTCATATAAGGCTGCAATCTCTTCATCCCGGCCAAAAAAGATCCCGGTATCATCGCTGTTGTAAGCATCTAAAAACTTAAAAGGATATTTTTTCATTGAATGGATATTGATTTTAGCCAGTTCGTTTTTTTGCAATTAGTTTTTAAAAATCATCTAAATCTTCAGCTCCGGTAATAGCTTTTTTCGCTTCACGGAAAAGGTTAAATACTGTATCAAATCTTAAATCTTTCAAACTATTTGAATCGGACATTAATTCGCGTACGTCAATTCCTGGTTTTAAAGTATTTGTATTTTTTATGTTCACAATACTATTGTCTTCAATAAAACTGTAATTTAAACTTCCGTCAGCAGTAGCCTTTGCAGCATAAAAACATATTTTCTGTCCGCCGGTTAATGACAGCGCATTCATGTCAATAATAAACGGAAACAGGTTTAGACCCTGTTTGTAGTTATCTTTGTAAATAAATACAGCATCAGTATTTATTGGAGAATCTTCATATTTTATCTTTTCCTGTTCCGGATTTTTATTTGATTTATTTTCAATCCCACACAAGTCGGTATAATTATACAGGTATTGGGGCCTGGTGTTTCGCATTTCCAAATAATCAATACTTTTTATTGAAATCATTTTGTACCCGGCCAAAAAATTAAATGAAGTTAAAACTGTGATTAAATGGCCTTCAGCATCCAAACAATCCTGAAGATTTAGTGAAACATTTTCAGAAAGATCACCAACTGCATGTAACTTTTCAAGTGCCTGAACGAACTTACTTTCAGGTTGAAGTTGTTTATCAAAACCGTTTAACCCCGCGATGGGTAATGTCAGGTTGTTGCCGTTGAAAATATCGATTAAGGATTTTAACAGTTCTTTTAATCCATTAATTTCCCATTCAAATTCATCTTCAAAAAAATTAATACAGGTTCTGTACTGTTCATTGGTCAGGTTAAAAGGAAATTCTTTTTTCTCATCCCATAATTTCGAAATCAGCACAAAACAAGTAAGTTGTAATGCTCTTTTGGCTGTTATCCTGCAATTATCAAGGTATTTCTTTTGTTTGTTTACAGAAAATTCCTCTTTTCCGATTGCGATTAATTTGCGCAATTGAATACCCAGCACTCCAACATAGTTTAAGGCAATCAGTTCTTTGGCCGGATCGCTGAACCGTTCCTGCGTTTCCCAGTCTGCAGCCATCCGGTTGGCGTTATCCAAAAATTTCTGAACTCTTGGAATATCAGCAGCCATGGCTTCAATTAAACCACGCGTCAGCTTTTCATTAAAAGTATTTTTTACTGAATCGGTGGGTTTTCCAGCTTCAGAAATGGTTGAAACAGTAGTTAAATTTCCCGCCAATTCGGGTAGAAACTTATCGAGCTGGTTTCTGAACTGATTTATTAAATTGTCAATATTTGTATAAACTGAGTGAAAATGCCCTAATTCATTAATTTTCTTTTTAAACAGAATGAGCGTATTTATTTCCTCAGTAATCGATCCTGTGTTAACGGGGGCATCTTTAAAATATGTCCAGATTTTTGGTCTACCTGTATCTTTAAAAATCTCATAAGCTGTATTGAACTCTTCCGCAGTATATTTTCCAACTTTTGTAAAAAACAAACAGAGCGCAATATCGCACCCGCGAAGAGCTTTGTTGTATTCATCCTGAAGACGTGTATCAGAAATTGCATCAAGAAAATTCTCCCATTGAACTATTTCGAGATAAATGCCCTGCTTGTGAAGACGGTCATTTTGCCCACTTATAAATATTCTGAATTCATCTCTGTCTTTTTCCAGCTCAATTGAAGATGCAAGGAAAATTTTTATAGTCTGATCAGCCATAATTATTTAAGTATGAATAATCAATTAACAAAAAAAACGCTGCATTGTTGATTTGGAATTTTGAGCCCAGGTAGTTAATGTAATAATTTCCGGTACTTTAAAAGGAGCTTGTTCATATAAATGTAAACTTTGTTTTTGATATCAAAATTCAGCTATCAAAATTCAGGTTTAACAATATAATCCCAATTCAACCTTGTGTTAATATACTTTATCATTTTAATAAAATAACCGAAGTGTTTAGTTTCGAAAGCGGTTTTCTTTGTATTGGTTCCTTTAACTGAAATATTGCTAAAACGTTTTTGCATTACAGATTAAGGAAACGATAACTTTGATAAATTAAAAATAGGAAGATGAAAAAAATATGGGCATTAACATTTGTTTTGAGTTTATTTTCAGAGCTTCTTTTTGCTCAAAATTTCAACAATTCAGTAGGTAAAAACTGGAAACCACAAAACGATGATGTGTATCTTCAGGAAGTTTCAGCTAAAATCGCAACTGACAAACCTGTTTCTTCAATTGCGGAAGCTGATAATACTTGTTTTGCACTGATTGGCAATCAGATTTTTAGAGTTGAAAATGAAACACTAAAACCGGAAAATACTGCACCTTCTGACATTAAAGTTTTGAAAAGTGAAAACAACGAAATCTGGGCAATTGCAGCAAATGGTTTATATCGTTTCAAAAGCAATAAATGGATAAAAACAGATGACAGAGAATTTGTTGATTTGTGCATGCACGCAGGTTATTTGCATGCCGCCACCCGCGATGAGATTTTCAAACTTGATGACGAAAAATTTGTTAGCACAAAGCCTGTCGATGGTTATTATGGCAGCGATGTAACAATGATTATGGAAGATGGCTCGCAGATTAATGACAATCCGGTTGAGCCGGGGCCAATCACACAAATTGAATCATACAGCGGAACTTTATATGTACTTCGTCCTGGGCAATTGGTTTTATTCGACGGAAAAACTGTGAACCAGGATTTTATCGACTGGGGAAACCTTCCTTCCCGAAATACAACCGATTTGATCAGTTTTGGAAACCGGCTGTACATTGGCACTGATCGTGGTTTAGCTGAATTGCGTGGCGCTTCTTTGAAAACAATTAAAGGTTCTGATGGACTGCCGGTTGAACAAATTACCTGTCTTAAAAAAGGATTCGATAGTGATTTGTGGATTGGTACTTCACGCGGTGCCGTTCGCAAAGTTGGCAGCGAGTTTCAGTATTTTGGTGCAGGAATGTGGCTTCCCGGCCAAAAAGTAAATGATATTGCTGTGGGAAAAAATACGGTTTATGTTGCAACAAACTCGGGCATCGGAATCATTAAGTACGAACCTTTCACACTGCTAAAGAAATCAGCATATTTTGAACGACATATTGAAGAGTGGGGGCATAAAAGGCTGGGTTTTCTTCATCTTTTATACCTGAAAGATGGCGAATGGGTGCGCGAAGTGAGCGACAACGACGGCGGACACACTGCGCCTTATCTGGCTGCCATGTGTTACAAATATAAAGTTACCGGCGATCCTGCCGACAGGGCAGCGGCGGTTGAATCCTTTAAAGCAATGATTTGGCTGAATAAAATAACCGAACACGAAGGATATATTGCGCGTTCAATCTGGTCGGCAACCGGCGACAAAGATGAGCGTGGAAAACAGGGCTCGGGCGGATTGCCGGCAAAATGGTATCCAACGCCTGATGGAAAATGGTTTTGGAAAGGTGATACTTCAAGCGACGAAGTTACTTCGCATTTTTATGCGGTTTCCCTGTTTCTCGACCTTGTTGCCGAAGGAAAAGAAAAGGAAGTTGCACGCGAACATTTGCGAAAAATGGCTTCTTACATTATCGATTGTGGCTGGACAATGCACGATCTGGATGGAAAACCTACACGTTGGGCACGCTGGAACCCGGAGTACCTGCTTCGTCCATACGGATACATGGACCGCGGATTAAATGGGTTGGAAGCCTTATCGTATATGGAAGCTGCAATTGCCGCAACCGGTGAACAGAAATTCATAGATGGTTATCAGCAACTGGTAAAATGGGGTTACCCGGCAAATACACTTCGCCAGAAAAATACATTTCCACCTGAAACTATTGCTCCGTGGGACGACGACCTGGCTTTTATGGCATACTATACTTTGCTGCGGTATGAAAAAGATCCGGTTTTGCGGTCGGTTTACCTGCGCAGCCTCGAACGTACCTGGGAAGTAAAACGGGTTGACCACTTGCCGTGGTTCAATTTTACATATGGAGCTTTAACGGGCAACGATTGTGAAATTGAACAAAGTGTGAAATTCTTCAGGGAGTGGACATTGGATTGCCACGAAAATAGTTTCAGCAATTCTCACCGCGACGACCTTTTTATTGAGACTGGCTATACTTCATACGATGGTAGCGTAAAAACCCTCTCTCCCCGCGAGGCATTTACTGATGGCAGCAGTCGCCGGGTGAACGAGCTCGACAGCAACAGGGAAGGAAAAAGGGTAAAAGATCCTTCCGGATATTTGCGTGATTACTGGATGGGCCGCTACTACGGTTTTATAAAGGCTCCCGAAACCAAAGATCCCAACCTCGTTTCTGTTATGAAAAGACAAGGAATGCATTTAGGTGCAGCTCCGTACAATGGGCCCGAAATGCCCGTGGTTTATTAAATTTTATTAGAAAATAGCAACAGGAAAATATCGCGAATGAAAGCTTTAGTTATCACTTCTATGTTTTTTCTTTTTTTGAGCGTTTGTTTTCAGTCAAATGCTCAGGAGAATAAACTTTTGTTTGGCACGTGGATAAACGACTGGTATCTTGCTGGCCCATTTCCACTTTCAGAAAGCAGCGATGAGACCCGCCATTTACCCGGTTTCGAAATTGATTTTCTTCAGAAAAACGGTGGCGAAAAAAGTCCGGTTGTAAAACAAGGACAGATTGTTAAGTTCAAAGGCGGTTCTGTTAACTGGATTAAATATGATGCAAATAATTCAGTTATTAATCTTGATGAAATAATTTCAAAAAAATCTTTTGTTACAGCGTATGCTTACAGTGAAATCTATTCAGATTTTGATGGAATGGCACTTCTGGCGCTGGGTAGCAACGATGGTGGCCGACTCTGGTTTAATGGCGAACAGGTTTGGGATTGTCCCGAAGCGCGCGGATTTGTTCAGGATGATGATTTAACTCCGGTTGCTGTCAAAAAAGGATTAAATACAATTTTGCTGAAAATTGAAGAGCGGGGAAATAAATGGGAATTTGGAGTGCGGATTTTGCCTTTTAATTTGAATGAGTTTGTTGTCTCAAATGATTTGTTTCAGGTAAATACAGGTATTGACGGAACTCCGGTTTTACAGTTTTTACAAATGGAGTCGGTTTCGCAAAAAATATTTAAATCAGTTCATCTCGAAATAAAACATGCAAAATCACAAAATACAGTTTGGAAAAGCGATTGGTCGGGTAAAAACGATATGATTTTACCTGTTGGAACTGAAGGTTCTCAGAAATACTTGCTGAAAATAATAGCAACTTTAACCGATGGAACTTCATGGACAAAGGAAATTAACTTTGCAGCAGGAGTTCCTGTTAAACATGTTCTTTTTGAAGGTGGTAAAACAGATTATTCAATAGTAATTGGCACCAAAGCATCGGAAAGTGAACGCTGGGCTGCTCAGGAACTTCAAAGTTGCCTGTTGAAAATAAGCGGCGTTGAATTTCCCATAAAAGCAGATGAAACAGAAGTAGAAAACCACGAATTAATTATTGGTTACAACCGCCACACTTTCATGCTGCTTCCTGATGATTCAGAAAAACCTGACGACAAGGATGAAACCTATTTTTATGAAAATTCGGGATCGGATATTTTGTTTTGTGGTGGAAGCGAGAGGGGTTCAATGTATGCTGTTTTTTCGTTTTTAGAGAATGAGTTTGGTTGTCGCTGGTACACACCGTCGGTTACTGTTATTCCCACACGTGAAAAATATGAATTCGCCTATCTGAATCATTCTGAATCACCCTCAATTCAGGTTCGAAATGATTTTTATTACGAGGCTTTTAATCCCGACTGGGCTGCACATAACAAAATCAACGGTGCCATGTCGTTTCGCGAACAGTACGGTGGAGTTGAAGGTTACTGGTCGGTACACACTTTTTATCCGCTCATGCCGCCTGCCGAATTCTTTGACAATCATCCGGAATATTACAGTTTGATTGATGGAAAACGCATTCACGACCATGCGCAACTTTGCCTTACAAATCCTGATGTTTTGGACATTATCACCGAACGATTAAGAGAAACTATCAGGAAAAATCCTGAATACCTGATTTATTCGGTTTCACAAAACGACTGGCGAAATCCTTGTCATTGCGACAAATGCCAGGCAGTTGCAAAAAAAGAAGGAAGCGAGTCGGGGCCGGTAATTTGGTTTGTAAATCAGGTCGCCGACAGGATTAAAGATGAATTTCCTGACAAATATGTTGGCACACTGGCGTATCAATATACGCGTAAACCACCGTTAAATATTGTTCCACGCGAAAATGTGGTTGTACGGTTTTGCAGTATCGAGTGTTGTTTTGCCCACGATTTTGAAAGTTGCCCTGAAAACCATGATTTCCTTGCAGATTTAAAGGGCTGGTCGGCCATTGCACCTCACATGTATATTTGGGATTATGTGGTCAATTTTAGCCATTATATTATGCCCTATCCAAACTTTAGAGTACTTCAGCAAAACATAAAAACTTTTCGCGACAATAAGTCGATTGGAATTATGGAACAGGCTGCATACCAGAGCAGGGGCGGGGAGTTTGCTGAATTGCGCGCTTACCTGATTGGAAAATTACTGTGGAATGCTGACGTTGATGTGGATGAAGTTATCAATGATTTTATGTCGGGATATTATGGGCGAAGCGGACAATTTGTGAGGGAATATTTTGATTTTCTGCATGGCAGGCTGACTTCGGAAACTCATATTCATTTGGGATTGCGGCCGGACGATGTTTTATTTTCAGGCGATTTTGTGCAGGAAGCTGACAAAATATTTGACAAAGCGGAACGAGTTGCCGACAATGATGAAATCAGGCGCAGGGTAGAAATGGCAAGGCTGCCTGTTATGTATCTGAAATGTAAAATAACCCCTTCGAAAGCTATTTATGATGGTACTTATGAACGTTTTAAAATGATTGTAAAGCGCGAAGGAATAACACATTTTGCAGAATCAGGGCAACCAAATGTTGAATCATTTTACAGACAAATGGAAGCGATAAATAAAAATAAATAAATGAAACAAATTAAATTCTCTAAAATTCTGCTGAACTTTTTGATTTTCATTTTTATAAACGGATTGATCTCCTGTTCAAAAAATGAAGAATCGGTAAAATCCATTATGAACCGGGTTGTAACAAATTTGTATCAAACCAAAAGTGAACAGGAGTTGGAAAAATTGGATTACAACCAGGTGATGTCGTTGTTATCCGAAGATGATATAAATGTTCTGGCTACAAAACATTGGATGTTTGATGTAAATGTGCCGGTTGAGGTTTCGGTTTTCAGGAGTGTAAAACAGGAAACCATCCCTTTTTGGCTCGAAAATAATGGTTTTACAAAAACGGATATGACAGTACATAACGAAATGACGGAATATGAAATCTGGCAAAAAACATTTCCTTCCGGAAGGGTGGGGTTGGGTATCAACGGTTTTGAGAATTATTCGCTTCACTATTTTGTTTCGGTTGCGCCGCAAAATAAAACCGATGAACTTGTGTTGAGTAACTTTTTTCCAGCCAACCAGTTTGTGGGTGAACTTCAAAATGGCAGTTTTGTATATCACGACTGGGATGAACTTGTTTTAACCGATGTTCCCGAAAAACTGAAGGGACAGAAATATTTAACTACAATACGTGGCCGGGGCACTGAATCGCATTTGGTCGGCGCTTTCCGCAAATCAAATTACCCGTCAACGGCTCAACCTGACCAGGTGATGTTAACATGGAGCAGCGACCCCGCAACTACAGTGGATATTCAGTGGCGCACTGATACGACTGTTACTTCGGGAATTGTTAATTACAGGGAAGTAGGTTCATCTGTAGTATTTTCAACCGAAGCAGAAAAATACAGAATGGAAGATTTACTGCTGATGAACGACAGGTTTATCAACCGGTTTACAGTTCATCTTTCCAATCTAAAACCTGGTACCGACTATGAATATCAAATTGTACCTGAAACTGAGTGGAAAGATAAATACACGTTTACTACCCAATCGGAAACCGATTCATTTGCCTTTGTCTGGTTTGGCGACACACATTATTCGCCTGAATTTGGGAAGCTTTTTAACCGTGTTGATTCGGTTCATCCTGATGTTGCATTTTATACAATTGCAGGCGATTTGGTTAGCGATGGTTTGCACCGTAACCAGTGGGACGACCTGCTTCATTATTCTGAAAATATTATTTCGCGCAAACCACTGATGTGCGTTCCGGGTAACCACGACAACCGTTCCGGGCTTGGCGCTTTGATGTACCGCGAATTTTTCAGTTACCCAAAAAACGGACCGGATGGAGTTAATAAGGAACAAACCTATTCGTTTTCATACAAAAATGCCTTATTCCTGATGATTGACGCAACTTCTTCTGTTGATGCACAAACCGCCTGGATTGAAGAACAACTAAAAAACACAAGCGCAACCTGGAAAATTGCAGTTTTTCATTTTCCGCCCTACAATTGGGAAGAACCATATTTCGACATTCAAAAAACATGGGTGCCGCTTTTCGATAAATACCACGTTGATATGGTTTTTGGCGGACACATTCATTATTACATGCGCTCGAAACCTATGAAAGGTGGAGAAGTGGTTGATTCTTACAACGATGGAACTGCTTACATTATTTCAATCGGAATTCCGTCAAGAACCCGCGATGCAGCTGAAGAACCATACGCAGAAGTTGTTAAAACCGAAGGTCAGTTCTATCAGTACATAAAAATCGAAGGAGATAAACTTACTTATTCTGCAATCGATTCGAACAATGACGTAGCTGATACTTTCACAATAAAAAAGTAAAAAAGTGGAACACTGATAACGCTGATTATTCACTGTTAAAGAATCAATGTAAATCAGCAAAATCTGCGTCATCTGTATTCCATATTAAAATAGGCCAAAACAAAATTAAAATAGAAATAGAATTCCGTCTGAATTGGATATATTTAAAACAAAAAATAATTGAATCAATAATGTATTTTAAACTTTTAACAATCAACTAAATGACAACAAAACAAGCCAACTGGAACAAATTGCTTCCTGCATTCTTTGCATTTATTGTAATGGGATTTGTCGATATTATTGGAGTCGCAACCGGTTACATTCAACTTGATTTCAAACTGACAAATTTTATTGCACAGTTCCTGCCTATGATGGTGCTTTTGTGGTTCTTTATTTTGTCGGTGCCTGCGGGCGTATTACAGGACAAATACGGCAAAAAAAATATGCTGATGATTGGGATGGTAATTCAGTCAGTAGGTTTGGGGCTTCCATTTGTAAATTACTCTTTCGCGATGATGTTTGCCTCGTTTATTTTACTTGGAATTGGTAATACAATCATTCAGGTTTCTGCCAATCCGCTGTTGCAGGATGTTTCTCCTGCCGACAAATTAGCAAGTTTCATGAGTACTTCGCAATTTGTGAAAGCGATTATTTCATTTTCAGGGCCGCTGATTGCAGCATTTGTTGCATCGCGTTTTGGCGACTGGCGTTTGGTTTTGGCAATTTACGGAATTACGTCGCTGCTTGGCGCACTTTGGTTGTTAATGACTCCAATTGTTGAGTCGAAACCCGACAGAAAACCGGCAACTTTTGCATCCTGTTTTGGCTTGTTGAAAAACAGGTTTGTTGCTTTTATGGCTTTGTCAATTTTTCTGATTGTTGGTGTTGAAGTGGCAACTAATACTAACATTTCAAATATTCTGATTGCAAAATATGGCATAACAATGGAAAAAGCAGTTTGGGGAATCAGTGCCTTTTTTGCCGGGGAAACAGTTTCCCGGTTGATTGGCGCAATTATTCTGAACTGGATTAAACCACGCGTTTTTCTGCTGCTTACCGCACTAACTTCTCTTTTGGGAGTAGCCGGGATTTTTATATCACCGGTTTTTACCGTTGCCCTTGTTTCCATCTTTATAATTGGTTTTGGTGCAGGAAATATGTTTCCGATTATTTTTTCGCTTTCTCTTGAGAAAATGCCCGACCGCGCCAATGAAATTTCGGGATTGCTGATTATGGCAGTTTCGGGTGGCGCTGTAATTCCACTGGTAATGGGACTTGTAAGTACAATGTTTTCACCACTGGCAAGTGTATTGGTGATTGGCGGCTGTTTGCTTTACATTTTGTGGGTTTCATTTTATGTGAGAAAGAATTAGAATTTTAAAATTGATTCAAGACACAAGATTTTGAGACACAAGAGTAATTTGACAAGTCACCCTTAAAAAGGGGTGGCAAAGCCGGTGAATTTGTTGTGAATAGAATATGTATAAACTCAACATAACAAAATTAAAATGAGATGACAAAGTTTCTATTTTTCCTTATTCTGCTGAATTCTACATTCGTTTTCTCTCAGCAAAAAAACAAATACAATTCAATTGTTAAAGAAGAGTTTATTTTCACACCGCAACATGAACATGCCCACGGTAGCAGCATTGTTGCTTTACCAAATGGTGATTTTCTGGCAGTTTGGTTTCAGGGCAGTGGCGAACGAACCGCCGACGATGTACGCATCATGGGCGCTCGCCTCGAAAAGGGTAAAACAACCTGGAGCAAACCTTTTGTTGCTGCTGATACTCCGGGTTTACCAGACTGCAATCCTGTTGTTTTTTTGAATAATAAAGGGAAACTTTTTTTGGTGTGGATTGCAGTTCAGGGAAACCAGTGGGAAGGTTCAATTCTGAGAACGCGGACTTCAACAAATTATAAAAATGCCGGAGCTCCGGTTTGGGAATGGCAGGACAATATTCTGATAAAGCCCGGAAAAGAATTTGAAGATGAAATTCAGCAGAAATTTAAGGAAATGCCTGAACTGGAACATGGTTGGGCTGGTTATGCACCTTTGTATGATGATTTGATTGCAGAAGCCAGCAAGGACAAAGTGAAACGAAGCATCGGCTGGATGACACGCATAAAACCGCTGATTTTAACTAGCGGAAGAATTATTTTACCACTTTATTCTGATGGTTATAATCTTTCAATTTGTGCCATTTCCGATGATGATGGAGAAACATGGAAAGCTTCAAAACCAATTGTTGGCCGCGGACCAATTCAGCCTGCGCTCGCCGTTCGTAAAAACGGCGATATTGTGGCATACATGCGCGACAGTGGCGATGCGCCTGCCCGGGTTCACAAAAGCATTTCAAAAGATAATGGAGAAAGCTGGAGTTACACAGTAAAAACCGAAATCCCCAATGAAGCCAGTGTTGAACTGTTGAAACTAAATGACGGACGATGGGCATTTGTCGGAAATGATATCAACGATGGCCGCTACCGCCTTGTTTTAATGCTATCCGATGAAGAAGGCGAAACCTGGAAATGGAAGGAATATCTTGAAAATGACAATAAACAGGGTGGGGGAAGCTATTCGTATCCCTGCCTCATTCAAACCACTGACGGAATGCTACATATTACTTATTCTTCTCGTACCTCCGAAAACGAGAAATCGATAAAACATTTGGTTGTGGATGCCGGGAAAATCAGGTAATTTATTCACTTGCCAATCAAATTCTCCGCTTCCCTGATAACTTTTTTGATTTGATTTTCAGTCAATCCCATTTCCAGAAGTACTTGCCTGTTTTCGTTTATCTGGCTGCACAAAACTATTCCTTTTTCAAGCAGGAATTGTTTATCTTTTTTAGTAAGCGAAATTAAAGAAGTGATGGGGTGAAGCCCGGCATTATCAATCATGTTTTTCAGGTTTAAATCTCCGGGGTAATCCCATGAAATCACAAGTAAGCCGGCACATTTGCCATAGTTTTCGGCATCTTCACTAAAACGGGTATTACAAACAACGCTACCACGATATTGAATGTCTGTTCCATATTGCTTTTCCCAGGAGGCTTTAACATCGAGAAATCTCGAATTTATATAAAGTGGCACCTGAACACTGCTTTTTGTACGGTTGTCGCTGTGAAATTTACATTCAATCATTAGCATTTCACCGGGTTTGCGGGCAATTACGTCAACTTCGTGCTGAACACATTTCCCTTTTACAATAACTCCTGTTTCAACTTCATAACCCATAGTTTCGAATATCTTCCCAACAAAAATTTCAAATGGAAAGCCTGTCGGGCCCAATTCCATAATGGCATTTTTTAACCGGTATCGACCGGCAATTTTATGCGATTCCCTTTTCAGCAGGTCGAATGCGATTTTGTAGATTTCCTTCGTAGAAATACCATTGTAGATTTTGCGCTCAACCGCGGTGGCAATTTTCTCCTGTTCAAAAGTTCCGGCTCCGGCATTTTGCAGCGCTTGTTTCAGCTTTTCAGTACTGAATAAAACAGTTTCTCCGTTTCCTTTTTTTACCTGAATTTGCATGATTTTTTCTTTTGGGTAAAGATAATCAGCTTTCGCCAATCTCAAGATTTTTAAAACAGACAGTCACACAAGCAACGAATTGTGTTTGTAAAATTAAATGTTGCCTTTGTCCCTGTTTGGTTCCAGGTAATATCTATATACAATTTATTTGGTTTCTTTTTCAGTTTCTTTTGTTGACTGAACTACGAATTGGGATTTTCCCTGTAATGCAAAGTTCTGGTTTTCAGTCCCGTCATATTTAATTTCCCATTCAGTGCAAATCAGATCAATTTTATCATAATCAAGTGGTTTTACTGAATGAAATGGGATTTCAATTTGCTTTTCACTTCCGGACTGAATCTTAATTTCATTTTCAGGGACTTCAATTTGAAGCTGGTGATGATGGTAAAAATTCAGTTTCAAAATCATGTCGGTTTTTGATGGATTTTTGAAACGAAGTGTGAGTTTTCCGTTTGTAAATTTCTTATCGGAATTACAAACAATAAAATGCTCCATCTTTGAATTCGCAATCAGTGGCTCAGCCATTTCGCGGCTTTTTGCGGTTGCTACATCGTGCGGCAAAATACCATCGAGTTTCAGGTTTGCCATAACCGGACCATTGTTGGTCATTGTAATCCACGAAATATGGTCGAATTGCCCGAAAGCTTCGCCAAGCAAGGCCGAACCTGCACCAGTTGTTGCAAGTACATAGTAGTTTGCGTTGTTTACTTCCTCATGCCGGTAACGGTGTTCATGGCCTGCAATTACAGTGTGTTTCCTGTTTTGCAAAGCTGCCTGAATTTCCTGGAAGCGGCCGCCGGTGTCGTAAGTCCAGACAGGGTGGTGCATGAAAAGGTAGGTCCAGCGTACATTTTCATTCTCTTTTAAAGTTTTTAATACGAAATCAGTTTGCTCCCTTGTGAGGTTGAATTCATCATCGTCATTGCTATCCAGCACCAAAAATAAAACGTTTTTGTAGTTGAAGCTGTAATACCTTTTTCCATAGCGCTTTTCCCACTCCTGCTGCATTACTTTATTTGTAATATCGTGGTTTCCCGGAAGGTAAAAAAATGGCATTTTCAGGTTCGAAATAATCTGGTTTACCTCATTCCACTGCTTTGCAATTTCAGCAGTATCTGTTGTATAGCCGCTAATTAAATCACCAACGCACATTACAAATTCCGGCATTATCAGGTTGATTTTTTCAATTCCTTTTTCAAAAATACCAGGCCGCATACCACCGTTCCTGTCTGATACAACTGCAAACTGAAAGTTGGAAGGATCGTTGTAAAAATCGAGATTTGTCCAGGGTTTTAATTTTGTATCAACATCGGTTTTGAAGTTTTGCTTTTGAGTACATCCTTCAAAAATTGCAAGGAGAAGTACAATGGAAAAAATAAAAGACTGTTTTTTCATAATGAATGTCATATTAAGAAATGTGGATGGTTAAAATAAGAAAATAAATCATTAATTTATTCACCAGTTTAGAAAAGTCATATGTTTAATAAACTATAGATAAAATGATGAAAACTTTTAAAACTTCAAGAGAAATCCCGGTCCGTCCGGAGCATATTTTCACTGCAATAAGTAATCCTGAGAAGCTGGCAAAATGGTGGGGGCCTGACGGTTTTTCAAATACTTTTAACCGGTTTCAGTTTTTCGCAAGCGGAAAATGGTCGTTTGTAATGCACGGTCCTGATGGCAGGAATTATCCAAATGAATCTGAATTTATTGAAATAGTTCCCAACGAAAAAGTAGTAATCAGGCATCATTCGCAGCCAAATTTCACTTTGACCATTTTAATATCAGAATCAGAAAAAGGTTCTGTGGTTAACTGGGTTCAGGAATTCGACAATGAAGAAGTCGCCAAAAATGTAGCGCATATCGTTGAACTTGCGAATGAACAAAATCTTGACAGGCTTACAACAGAAGTTTGTGGAATTTAAGAGAAGCGGGAATGAAAACATTTTTCATTCCCGCTTCTCTTAAATTGAAAGTTTGCAAACTTTGAGAAACTCAAAATCACTTTCCTTTAATTTTACAATTCCAATTCAGATGGCGGTGCATCTTCAGGTGCAGCTCCCCAGGTTTTATTGGGTTTTGGACCCATTTCGAGTTCAAGCGTTGCACCGTTCATCAGTTC
>DAOPKR010000019.1:0-17900 GCA_035391305.1 Draconibacterium sp. | reverse complement strand
GGTTCGTTACCCATCGAAAATTGACCCACGTTTCCGGTAGCATCAGGGAATTTAGCGTAGAAAGCATATTTGCTTCGGCCAAGCGGTTCACGATAAAGCTGGTCGAGGGTTTTTGCAAATGCTTCACGACCGCCCATCAATTTCATTAAACCATGAATGTCCTGCTGTACATGCCATTGATAAGTGTAAGCATTATTTTCATCATAATAATCACGCCCACCCGGACCGCCATCAAATTTTGGGTCAATGTCGAGCCACTCGCCTTTTTCATTTTTTGGCCACATTAGTTTTGTTTCCGGATTGTATAGATTGCGATAGTTTGCGCCACGACCATTGAAATACCTGTAATCATCATCTTTTCCCAGTTCTTTTGCCATTTGCCCCAATGCCCAGTCATCGTAACTATGTGCGAGCGTAATTGCAACACTTTGTCTTTTTTCAAAACCATGAACTTCCGGATATGTTTCAGTTTCGCCCGGTGCCAGCGCAGGGAAAAAGCCTTTCTCACGATAAAAATCATCAAGCGGAGTTTTTGGACCATTCCGCCAGGGCAGCATCGTTGCATCTGTTGCATTTTTTCTGATTCCTTCGTAAGCTTTTTGAATGTCGTAATCACGTATATTTTTACGGTAGGCATCAAGAAAAACAATGGTTGAATGAAATCCATGCATGGCAGGATTATCAATGTAAAGTATTGGAAATTGAGGCATCCAGCCACTTTGTTCATACATGTTTACATACGAATTGAGCATGTCGTTCTCCTTTTTTGTATCGATTATCATTCGCAAAGGGTGATGAACAAGGTAGGTATCCCAAACCCAATCGTCAACATAAAAATCGCGGTCTGATTCATGAATTTGATGATCGTAGGCACTGTAGTATTTTCCATCTTCACTGATATTAATCATTCTTTCGTAAGTGCGATAAAGCGCGGTGTAAAAGCTACGTTTTTGGGCTTCAGTGCCACCTTTTACCTGGATTTTCCCCAAAGCTTTTTCCCAGATTTCCTTTCCATTTTGAACAAGTTTGTCAAATTCCCAATCCTTAATTTCATCTTTCAGATTTTTTTCTGCCTGTTCGGCACTAATAAATGAAATGGCATATTTAAACTGAACAATCTGATTATTATTTCCGCTAAAATCGAACCACGCAACTGGTTTTCCCACAGGCTGCAACGATGATCCGTTTTCATCAATTAATATTTTAGGTTCAGAATCGAATTCGCCGTAAACAAAAGCTTTCATTCCTTCAAATTCTTCTGTTCCGCTAAAAGATTTTGATGAAATTGCTTTCCATTCACCTTTATTTACAAGGTTAAAGCGAATTCGTTTTTCGCTGTTTTCAGGGAAAGTAAAGCGGAAAAACCCTGTTTTATTACCCGGAACAAATTCAGTTGTAATATCTTCATCAATCAGGTAGGTTGAATAATAAAATGGTTTTGTTATTTCAAGCTGGTGGTCGTAGGTTTGCCTGTTTTTCCATGTTCCTGCTTCAATATTTCCGGTGCCCGGCAAAATGCCAAATAATTCGCCATTTCTGTGAGACGCCATTGTTAAAGGGAAAAAACTGATTTGGTCATCAATATAATCCGCACGCACTGGGTGCATTCTGATCATCTGGTTTGGCAATTGCGAAGTTGGCCGGGTTGGTTGCAGCAAAATCCCCACGTTACCAATTGTCGGATCGACATAGTCTGCCAAAGATGTTTTGTCCTCACTCTTTTGACAAGCATTCAGCAAAATAAAAAATGCCGAAACCAAGGCTAAAATTTTAGTTTTCATATAGATTAGTTTTTTGCGTTGAACCGTTTCATAATTTCGGTCCAGTTTGTTATTTCAATATCGTTGTCTTTGAAAAATTGTTTTATTTCCGGGTCAGAAAACATTTGAGCTTCCCATGCCCTTTGCTGAGCTGAACCTGTAATACTTCTCAGATTTTCTGTAAGAATGGAAGGGTGGAAAATAATTTCTGTAAGTCCGGGTTTTAACGACTGAACCAATTTTATGAAATTCTCTTTTTTATTTTCATACGATTTTCCATCGGGTGCGCTTGTAAAATTGTCGAGTTTTGGCAGCGGATAAGTTTCCAGGAATTTTATCATTTCATCATTAATTGGGTAACCTGCAGCGCGGTAATAATCTGCAACATCTTTGTCTGACAGATCAATTGCATTGGCCGGAATTTTATATTTTACAGCTGTTTCAAAAAAAACTTTGGCATATTCGGGAGAACCATACAAAGTTCCCATATGTGTATCAATGTGTGATGGTCTCAAACCCATTTTTATCATTTTATCAATTTGAGCGTGTATTTCAGTTTCCACCTCTTTTGCTGAAGCATGCATAACCACATCGGGCACTTCGTGCCACATTTTGCCTTCCGGGTCAATCAATCCGGGTACTTTTTCCGGGTCGGTAATGGTTGTCCACCGGTATTTTTTCCATTCACTCGTGAGTGTGAGGTGAACGCCAATATCGGCAGTCGGGTGCTTTTTTGCCCATTCCACCATATCTTCAGCATTCGGGCAAGGCATCATTACTGCTGCTGAAAGAACATCGCCTTTCAAAACATAAGATTGCACTGCAATATTGGCTTCCTCGCACATTCCCGCATCATCACAGTGCAACAGTAATATTTTTTTTCCTTTTGAAAAACCGAGTTTTTCAGCATTTGTAATTTTTTCCTGGGCCGAATTAAATTTTGGCAATGTTAAAAGTAAAGAAAGTGCGATAACTAAAACGCCTTTAATTTCTAAAGTTCTAGAAAGTATATTTTTCATAAGTTTTAAATCTTGTTTTTTGTATATCGAAAATATTAATTTGCAATGAGTTATTTTTGAGTTTCCGGTTTTACACTACCAAATTCCTGTTTATTCTTCAATAAATAAAAATGTCCGTCTTCGGCGCCAATAAGCAAATCAGGTGTTCCGTTTTTATCCCAGTCAACTATGGTTGGCGAAGTTGAGTGGCCTGCCAGTATTTCATCTGAAAGTTTTCCCATATCTTCAAGCACAACCAATCCGTTTTTTGTTCCTTTATTCCGAAGGAAATTGACATTCACACTGTTTACAATTATATCCAATTTTCCATCACGATCCCAATCCACAATGCAGAATTTTCTCCGGCCTGATCCTCCGGCTTCTTTTGTATTTAAACGTAACAACCCGTTTTCGTCATTTGCAAATTGATTGGAAAAAGTGCTGTTTTCTTCGGCTGTGAAAATTCGTTTTCCGGGTTTCATTTTAAGTTTTCCGTTTTCTTTGAAACGTTCCCAAAAACACAAATATCCTTCGTGGTCGAGCATGATTAAATCCATCAATCCATCACTGTTCCAGTCAATTGCATACGGAATTGTTCTCCATTGTGTGACTAAGTTTTTTCCTTCAGGATTCCACCAGTTCCAGGCTGGTTTTGGGTTTGTTCCCGTCCATTCAACCTCGATGGGTTTTGATTTAGTGAGTTTGGGTTTATTTTTTGTGCCGGTATTTTCGAACCATTCAACTTTTCCCCAAATAGAATTGTAAATGATATCTTTTAATCCGTCACCATTCCAGTCGGCTACCGAGAGGGTAGTGTAGCCCCATTTTTGTTCAGCCGGTCCCTGAATGGATCCGTTTTCTCCGGCAAGGATTAAAATTGTTTCTCCATCTGCTTCTAGGTAAACCGGTTTTGCCCATTTTGGTGTTGCGCCTCCACCGAGGTTTTCAATAAAACCAATATGACCGGCGGTATTTCCGCAAATCAGGTCTTCGTCACCGTCGTTGTCCCAGTCGGTACTGAACGGCGTTACAAGTGCACCGAATTTTAAATATTCAGGTTCCTGCTGTATGTAAACTGGCAGTTTAAAAACTGGCCCGTCAGCATCTTTCGACCCCGTGTTTTCGAGAAAAACCACACGTCCGTCTTCGATTCCCACAATCAGGTCAATATCTCCGTCACCATCCCAATCGGCCGCAGTTGGCACAATCATTTCAAGATCGAGGTGAAGGATTTCTCCATTAATTTTGATGAATTTTGGGGCAGCATATTCCGGTTTTGTTCGTGTTCCTGTATTTTCGATCCATGACAAACGATCAACAAATTCACCAATAATAATATCCAAATCACCGTCACCATCGAAATCTTCGAAATTTGCTCCCGAAATACTGAAGTTTTCAATAGGTTTTCCTCCGGCATTTATATGCACGGGTTTTGCATATTTACCCTGACTTGTTTGCTCAACCAAATAAACTGTTCCGTGTAAAGGGCCGTTTGTCCACACCCCGCTTTTGTCGAAAGCATTGTCCCAGCCGTAATCTGTCCAGTCATCAATGGCAATTACAATATCAAGGTCGCCGTCATTTTCATAATCGACATAACGCCACAAATTGAAACGGGGATCTTTGATTATTTCTGTAAAAAAAACTTTGGTGAAAAGCGTATCATATTTTTGATAGAATGTTTTGAGAAAGTTGGGGTATTTCACGTTTGGTGTCATTGCAACATATTCACCATTTTCCATTGAGAGTTGCAGGTTTCGCTGACTTTCAGCAAGTTTCACAGGCGATTTCAGAACAGGATTTTTACCGCCGGTGGTGTTTTCAAAAAACCACAAACCATTAAAAGGTTTGTCGGGGCAATTCACAAGTAAATCGAGGTCGCCATCGTTATCAAAATCCACTGCAAAAGGCCAGGCCCAAAGTCCGACTCCCAAATCGGCAGATTGCAGTTCTGGGTTGTTGTATTTTATCCGTACAAGATTGCTTTGTTTGGTTTGTGCAACTCCAATACAGAAGCACATAATGGTTGTCAGCGTTAAAATTAGTCTCATTTGTGCCATGTTTATTAATTAGTTTTTTACTGCATCGGCCACTTTGAGTTTAATATGGGTTTGGTAAGCAGTTTATCGGGATTTACAACCACATGTTTTATCAATTTGCGGTTCCATGTATAAGTAATATGAATCATTCCGTCATTTGCCTGAATAACAGCCGGGTATGAATATTCGCCATCCTGTTTGGGATCGTTTTCAAGCAAAATTGCAGCTTCCCAGGTTAACCCGTCTTTTGAAACCGCCATGTTTAAAATATTTCTGTCGCCCCAGGTTTCCGATGGTTTTATATGGTTGTAAATCAATACATGCCGGCCATCTTTCAAAGTTACTGCGTCAGTTCCTGAATTTGGATTAGGTAAGTCAATTGGTTTCAGCTCAGTCCAGCTTTTTCCGTTATCAGATGAAAAAGCAGAAAGAATGTATTTGTCTTTGCTTCGGCATAAAATCTGCAATTTTCCATCGGGGTGAAACAAAATACTGGGTTGAATTGCCGAAAACTTTTTGCCATCGTTAATTGCTTCGGTGCGTTCCCATGTTAGTCCGCGGTCGGGTGTAAATTCAAAATGAACACGCCAGCCGTTATCTTCTGAACTGGTCGGACAAATTAGCTCACCGTTTGGTAAAAGTTCAGGTTTATTTTTAATCGGGCCAACAATTCCTTCGGGTAGCCGCACCGGGCGCGACCAGGTTTTGCCATTGTCGGTTGAGGTTACATATTCTCCCCACCAGGTACTTGGGCTTGGTCCTTCTTTATAAAACAAAATTATTTCGTCGCCATAATTGAAAAGTACCGGATTCCAGGTTGGGTAACGCAAATCTTTATGTTGAATTCCGTTTGCAACTTCCACCGGAATTGTCCATTTTCCGTTTTCAAACCGGCTAACCCAAATTCCAACATCAGGATTTCTTTCAGCAGTTCCGCCAAACCACGCGGCTATCAATCCATCTTTGGTTTCGGTGATAGTTGAAGCATGACAACTTGGAAAGTTAACATCACCGGCGTTATAAATAAACTCTGATTTAACAATTGCAGCTTCTCCCGAAAAAGGCTTCTGTGCAAATGTTCCGATTGAAATTAATATCATTAAAAGTAAAAAAGCTGTTTTCATGGTAAGTATAAAATTTTGATTGAAAAATATTAAGATGATTTTAGAAGTGACATTATTTTGCGCTTGTTTTGATGAAATTGCCAACTACGTTATTTTAAATTATTCTCTTTTATTGGTTTCCCAGCAAAAAGTTTCATTCCAATAAAACCCACCAGAAAAATAATTAAAGTACCAAAAACAATGGTAAGGTTGCTATGGAACGGACTTTTGAAAGCAAGCAGGTTTCCTTCGGTAAAATAAAGTGGCGACAAACTCATCCAGATAATAACAAGTGCACCTACAATTACACCTACTATTGCGTCAACATTTCTGACCTTTTTTGACAGAAAGGCCAAAAGGAAAAGTCCGAGCATTCCGCCGCTGAAAATAGAAGCCAGCGACCACCAGGCGTCCAAAACACTTTCAACACCGACCAATGAAATTGAAATGACGATACCCAAAACCCCGAAAATTACAGATGAAATGTAAAGCACTTTCATTGAATCGCGGTTACTTGCATTTTTATTGAAATATCGTTGGTAATAGTCGGATAAAACAATGGTTGCAGTGCTGTTTATACTTGTTGAAACCGTGCTCATTCCGGCTGCAAAAATAGCTGCGATTAAAAGTCCGGTAACACCTTTGGGTAGCCCATTTACAATAAAATGCGGAAACACCTTGTCGCCAGCGCCGGCAACCGACAATTCAGCCGGCAACAGTTGTGGTTGTGCAGTGTAATAAGAAAACAATGCAGTTCCGATATAGAAAAACAAAAGTGAGACCGGTAAATATAAAAGCGCACCAAACATAGCCGAAGATTTTGCCTTTTTTACCGAACTTGTCGTCATATACCGTTGAACAAAATTTTGATCGATACCATAATTCTGGAGGTTGATAAACAAACCGTAAATTAATACTACCCAAAAAGTTGATTCAGACAGGCTGGCTCCAAAACTTCCAAGGCTGAATTTATTGTTTGCAGTGGCTATTTCAAAAATCTGTGCCGGTCCCTCAGGCATTGAAAACGTTAGAACTACCGCGCAAACAATTGCACCAACAATCAAAACAATTCCCTGTATTGCATCAGTCCAGATTACTGCCTGAATTCCGCCAAGCATTGAATAAGCCGTTACAGCAATTCCGGTAATAATAATTATTGTTTTTACATTCCATCCAAACAGCGCGTTTAAAGGGAGTGCAAGCAATAAAAGTATGGCGCCTGTGCGCATAATCTGTGTTAAAATATAACATACCGAAGCATAAATGCGGGCCCATGTACCGAACCTCACTTCCAGATAATTATAGGCAGAAATACTTCCCAGGCTTCTGTATAACGGCACAAAAAATTTGACAGCCAAAATAGCTGCAACAGGTATTGCAAAACTAAAAACCAGCGCATTCCAGTTGGTCATGTATGCCTTTCCGGGCAAGGCTAAAAAACTAATACTGCTTACGAAAGTTGCAAAAATCGACATGCCAACCACCCATGAAGGCAGCGCTCCACCACCGGAAGTAAATTGATCCGAAGTTTTGTTTTTAAAATAAAAACTGGCACCAAATAATACATTTCCAAAGGTTATTATTATAAAAACAATAAGATCAATTACCGGCAGTTTCATCTGTGCAAATTTTTAAAGTTACTGATTAGTTGGCGGTTATACTTACCTCTTTTATCCACATTTTCACCCGATGGAACTCACATGTGGTTTGTTTATTATTGTTTGTGTTTACCGGCAAACATGTTCGTTTCATAATTTATGTTTTTAAAATATTGGATTGAACAGGCTCCAATATATTCATTTCTTTTAGATTTTGTTTAATACGGTTGCTTTTAACTTCATTGAATTGCTGGAAAGGCATTGCAACAAAATCGTTGCAAATTCCCATTGCTGAAAGTGAAGACTTTATGGTTTTAATATATTTTGAAGCATATGAACCCACGTTATAAATTTTCTCTTCAATTTCAACGAGTTTGGATCTTAGTAATTCAATTTTTTCCAAATCGGCATTTACAGAAGCTTCATAAAGTTCAACAAAAAGAGAAGGGAAAATATTTGCCCCACCTGCAACCGCACCGTGTCCTCCGTTCATAATTGTTTCGGGAAGAAACATTTCAGTACCTGCAATAATTGCAAATTCAGGCGAATCTTTAAATTCTTCGATCATCGATAAAAGATAAGGCAAATTTCCTGAACTGTCTTTAATTCCAATTGCTCCAAGCTCTTTTGCCCTGCGTACAGTTGCCAGCGACATATGCATTTTTGTGCAACTGGGCATGTTATACATTAAAAATGGAAGAGGTAATTGAGGTGTCAATTGCTCAAGATAATAAACAAATTCGCTTTGCGACATTGGCAAATAGTACGGAGACGAAACTACAACTGCATCTGCACCTGCAGATTTTGCAACTTCAGCAATTTCAAGCGACCCCTGCAGACACGTATCGGTAATACCAACTACAACAGGTACTTTTTTGTCAACAAATTTGCAGGCAAGATTTATGAATTCTTTTCGAAGTTTGTATTCCAGGTTGGTTGCTTCGCCTGTGGTGCCTAAAAGAAAAATTCCATGCACACCTCCGTTTAGCAAATGGTCTATTAGATTTTTTAAACCCTTTACATCCAACTCAGTATTACTCAACAGTGGTGTTACAACAGGTGGTATAATTCCAGTTAACGGTGATTTCATATTATTATTTGTTACGATGTTTTTGTGTGTTTAAACATCATAACAAAGGAAAATCAATGCCTGTCAAAATGCTTATTGTATATTGGTTTTTTTACATTGAATTTTGACCGTGATATTCAGAATTTCCTTTTATATTTGTTGCTAACGGTTAAAAAAGTACACTATGGAGTTTGTTTACGAAAAAATATTTGTTCCCAATAAACACTCATTTATAACGCGTCAGTTAAAAATGGACCCCAACTCTGAGAAAATCCATTCGCATAAAAACTTTGAATTAAACCTGATTACTTCCGGTTCAGGACGACGGATTGTTGGAAACCATATTTCAAGCTATACTCCGGGCGATTTGGTTCTTTTAGGTCCTAATATTTCACATTGCTGGGAAGTTCTGGAAACCGAACATGACCATGAACCTGAGTGTATTGTTACCCATTTCTACGAAAACATTATCAGTTCTGATTTTTTTAATATCCCGGAACTTGAAGAGGTAGTTGAGCTTCTTAAATTGGCCGACAGCGGAATTTTATTTAAAGGTCCAAAAACTGAAAAAGTAGCAGCAACACTCAGAAAAATGGTTGAATTAAAAGGACTTGAAAGATACATAGAGTTGCTGAAAGTGTTTAACCATCTTTTAAGGATTGAAGACAGGGAATTTCTCGCGCTTCCTTCGGCAATGCCTAATTCATATGACAAAGACCGCGACCAGATTGATAAAATATACGAATATGTTTTTCAAAATATACAGGAAGGAATTAATTTGAAGGAAGCTTCAAAACTTGTTTATATGGAGCCAAGTTCGTTTTGCCGTTATTTTAAAAAGAAAACCAACCAGACTTTTATGGAATATGTAAAAAGTGTGCGAATTGGAATTGCTGCAAAACTCCTCGCCGAAACTGATAAACCTATCACACATATTTGTTATGAATGCGGATACAATAATCTGGCAAACTTCAACTATTATTTCAAAGTAATTATGAATAAAACTCCTTCGGAATACAGGAAGGATTTTAAATAGCAACGTCAATTTGCTCGTGTATTAAAAGAATGCATTTCAGGCAGAAACGGTGTTCGTTAACTTATCAGGCTGGTAATTCAATTAAAGAATCAAAAACCTTCATATCAATATTATATCAAAATCAGCCAACAATTGTGTTGCTAAATCGTTTTTACTATTGTTATTTTGATAGGATATTGATGCTTTTACCATATAACAAAAATCATGAATAAAATAAAAGCTGTAATATTTGATATGGACGGGGTTTTGGTTGATTCAGAACCTTTTCATATCCAAAATGAAAAAAGAATGTTCAAAAAACTCGGGCTCGATATTTCTGACGAAGAACATGCCGGTTATATGGGAGCTGCAACCGATGTAATGTGGCAACAAATTATAAGAAATAAAAACCTTTCAATTGATATTGCCGAAACTACAGCACTCACCATTAAAGAAAGTCTGCCTTTTTTACGTTCGTTACACAAAATTGAACCTATGCCGGGATTGATTGATTTACTTGAAAAATTAGATGAAAAACAAATTCCAATGGCAGTAGCTTCATCCTCTGACCCCGAAACCATTGAAATTATGTTGGGCAAATCAGGATTGAGGAAATATTTCAAATATGCTGTCAGCAGTGTTGAAGCCGGAAAAAGTAAACCCGAACCCGATGTTTTTTTGTTTGCAGCAAAATTATTGAAAGTTTCTCCTGAAAACTGTCTTGTCATTGAAGATTCAAAAAATGGGATAAAAGCGGCGAAAGCTGCAAAAATGCTATGTATTGCGTACAGTGGCGCAAGCACGGGCGAACAAAACCAAAGCGAGGCTGATTTGCATTACGGCCACTTTTCTGAAATAGAAAGGAAAATAATGGAATTGATAATTTGATAAAATTATGTCAGATAAAATATTACTCAACAAGTTAAAATCGGGGCAACCCGTTTACGGCACCTGCATCACTTCAACTGCGCCTTTGTGGAGTAGGGCAGCGCGCAACGCCGGTCTCGATTTTGCATTCCTCGATATGGAGCACATTCCGCTTGAACGAATGGAAATAGCTGCTTTATGCCAGTTGTATAAAGCCATGGGAATTGCACCTGTTGTTCGCATTCCATCACCTGATCCGGTAAAGGCCTGCCAGATAATTGATGCAGGTGCCGAAGGAATTTTAGCTCCGTACATTGAAACTACCGAACAGGTTTTCGGGATGGTGGGAGCAATAAAACTCAGGCCACTCAAAGGAAAAAGACTAAAAGAATTGCTCGAAAATCCGGATTCACTTGAACCTGAACTGAAATCATATCTCGAAAATTACAACCGTGGTAATATTTGCATTATAAATATTGAAAGTATTCCGGCAGTTGAAAACCTCGATAACTTACTGAGTGTGCCAGGAGTGGATGCAGTTTTTATTGGACCTCATGATTTGTCGGTTAATATGGGATTACCTGAAATGTACGACCATCCGGAGTTTGAGAAAATGGTTTCACTGATTATTAAAAAATGTCGCGCTAAAAATATTGCGGTAGGAATTCATTTTTCAGAATCACCTGAACGGCAGGTAAAATGGTTAAAAGAAGGTGCAAATATTATTATTCACAGCTCCGATATTGCAATTTTTTCGCAGAAACTGGCAAGCGATGTTCAACTCATTCGCAAAAGCACGGGCGATGAAATTAGTTCAACAAATGAAAAGATAATTATATAGAAATCAGTTTTCTCCTGATCGGGACTTGTCGGTGTACCGGCACCTGACAGTGTCAAAAAGGACAAAAACAACAATTTTATATGAATCGAACCAACATTTTATATTTCATTGTTTTGTTTGCTTTCTTTGGATGCTCCAATCCTAAAAAAGCCAAACTCACATTCAGTAAAATGCTGGTCGAATATGTTGTAAATCCGGTAAACATTGATAAACAAAATCCACGTTTTTCATGGGTAATAAAATCTTCAGAAAGAAATCAAAACCAGTTGGCATACCGGATTCTTGTTTCAACCAATATAAAACTGCTAACCAAAGAAACTGCTGATATTTGGGATTCCGGCAAAATAAACTCAAACGAAACAATTCAACATGAATTAACAGAATCAGTACTGAAATCCAATCAAAAATACTTTTGGAAAGTTCTTGTTTGGGATGGAAATAACCGGGAATTTACAAGTCCAGTGGCCAGTTTTGAAACTGCTCTCTTAAATGAAAATGAATGGCAGGCTGAGTGGATTGGCGGAGAAGCGGATTCACAGGTTTTGCCTGAGAAGGGTTTTATTTCAGATAAAAATGAGCAGTACAATTTACCCGATACAGTAATTCACAATGGAAATTCACTTTTGCTGAGAAAGGAAATTCAACTTCAGAAACATATAAAATCGGCCAGGGTTTTTGTTACCGGACTTGGTTTTTACGAATTTTATGTCAATGGCCGGCGGGTTGGCGAAAATGTGCTGTCTCCTGCAAAAACTCCGTATCACAAGCACATTCTTTATGATACTTACGAGATAACTTCACTATTAAAAAAGGGTGAAAATGTGTTGGGTTTTCACCTCGGAAATGGCTGGTACAATCCCTACAAAAAATGGTGGGCGCAATATCGCATGCAGTGGTTTGGTCACAAAAAAGCAATTGGTCAGATTATAATTTCTTACACCGACGGCACTTCGGAAATAATAAAAACCGATGAAACCTGGAAGTTTTCGGATGGGCCAATCGTTTATAATTGTGTTTACGATGGCGAAATTTATGATGCCCGTTTGGAACAAAAAGGTTGGTGCGAAACGGGTTTCAATGACTCAGGTTGGGAACAGGTTAACGTTTTTAAGAAACTTTCAGCCAGACTTGAATCGCATACAATGCCTGCTGTTGAAGTGGTTCAAACTATAAAGCCCATAGAATTAAAACCATATGGAAATTGTCGTCTTTTTGATATGGAACAGAATTTTTCGGGCTGGGTTCGGTTAAAAGTTTCAGGCGAAAAAGGTACAAAAATCAAAATCCGATTTGCTGAAGATATTCATGCCGATGGGACAATCGATGTATCAAGCAACGAAAATGCAAAAGCAACTGCTGAGTATATTTTGAAAGGCGAAGGAATTGAAATTTACGAACCAAGGTTTACATATTTTGGTTTTAAATATGCCGAAATTTCTTCTGAAAACGGTTCTCTTGATTTACATGATATTGAAGGTTGTGTTGTTCATACTGATAATAAACAGGTTGGAGAGTTTTATTGTGACAATGATTTGGTAAATAAAATCCATCGGGCAACAGTTTGGTCTCAAAAAAGCAACATGCTCGGTTATCCGATGGATTGTCCGCAGCGCGATGAAAGGCTTGGCTGGTTTGGCGATGCGCAGGTTACTGCCGACGAAGCCATGTTTAATTTCGATATGGCGCAGTTTTACGAAAACTGGTTTGAAGGAATCAAAGACAATCAGGATGAAAAAACCGGAGACTTGCCAATTATTTCGCCGCAACCCTACATTTGGGATGAAGGTGTTGAATGGAGCAGTACTTATTTTACAATGCTTTGGCAGTATTATTTAAACTATGGTGACAAACGAATTTTAGTTCGCCATTATCCGAATCTGAAACGTTACATGAAGTTTCTCGACAGCATTTCTAACGACTATATTTTGCCGATGGGTTGGATTGGCGACTGGGGAAGTATGGTAAATGGATGGAAAGAGGGGCAGCCCGAATCGGTGCCAACAGCTTTTTATTACTGGGACGCTATGATTTTGTCGAAAATTGCAAAAGTGTTGAATAATGAAGGCGACCGATTGTTTTATAAAAAACTGGCAAACGATATTCGCGCGGCTTACAACAGAAAATATTTCAATCACGAAACAGTAAATTATACTGATGGAAGTCAAATGGCAAACGCATTTCCGCTTTACCTTGGAATTGTTCCGGAAGATGCAAAAAATAAGGTACTTGAAAACCTTGTTAACGATATCGAAATTAAAAACGGAAATCATTTAACAACCGGTGTCCTCGGAACGAAATACATGCCCGAAGCGCTTGCAATGTTTGGCAGAACCGATGTTGCATGGAATATCATTAACCAGAAAACCTACCCGGGCTGGAACAGTATGATGGAAAAATACACAACCGTGTGTGAGTTCTGGACCTTGAAACAATCGAAAAACCATGTAATGATGGGAAGTATTGATGCATGGTTTTATAAATACATTGCCGGCATTCAAATAGATGAAACAAATCCCGCTTTTTCAGCTTTTATTATTAAACCAAATATTTTGGCCGGACTTACAAAAGCTGAAGGAAAAACGGAAACAATGCGAGGAACAGTTTCTTCGAAATGGAACCATGAGTCAGGGAAATTTACCATGGAAGTAGTGGTGCCATTTAATTGTAAGGCCAAAATATTTCTGCCTGCTGAACAATCAGCAGAGATTTTAGAAAATGAAATTCCGGTTAGAAATATTAAAGAGGTTGAATATATTGGCTATTCAGATGGTTTTCATCAATTGCAGGTAAATTCAGGCAGCTATAATTTTATCGCTTTAAAAAAATAATTTCATAAAATGGGCAACGAACAAAAATTTTCGAAAAATGGAAAATAAATTAAAATTATCGGATTTTTTTTGGCTCAATCAACCCAAACGCTTTTTGATTGAAAAGAAAAGTTTATCGATTTTAACCGAACCCGAAACCGATTTATGGCAGCGTACCTATTACGGTTTTAGCGCATCAAATGCTCCTTCTTTTTTAACACCGGTGGCGGGCGATTTTACTTTCAGCGTGAAAACCGAATTTGATGCCAGCAGTTTTTTATACGATCAGTGCGGAATATTAATGTATATCGACAACGAAAATTGGGTTAAAGTTTCGGTTGAATATGAAAACAAAAAATTCTCACGATTGGGTTCTGTGGTAACAAACCTTGGTTTTTCCGATTGGGCAACCACTGATATTCCGGCAGGAGTTTGGGAAATGTGGTACAGGTTGAGCCGCCGCAGCCAGGATTTTTATATTGAAAATTCAGTTGATGGAAAAAATTTCAGGCAAATGCGAATGCTGCACATGCACAAACCAGTAGAAAAAGCCAATGTTGGTGTTTACGCGTGTAGCCCGCTCAAATCAAGTTTTAGAGCATTTTTCACAAAATTTAAATTGGATGAATGTAAATGGCCTGTTTTTGAATCACATAAATAATTATTAAGCAAAATGAAAATTTATTTTGGTTTTATCTTTTTGTTTGGGGTAACCATATTTGCAAATATTTCGTGTATTACTGAAAATCCACCAAAAGTGGAGATTGTAAACGACTCGGTTTATTTCGACAAACCATTTATTCAGGAAATACACAAGGCATACAAAGTTGGCGAAAACAGCGCTGACAACGAAATCAGGGATATTGCGACTGACAGGAATTCGAATGTTTGGGTAACTACAGCCGGAGGTGTATTTTACAAACCTGCTGAATCTGAAAACTGGTTACCTGTCATTTCAGGAAAAGACTGTGGACCGGCTTATTCGGTTTCAGTTAATCTGGAAGGAACAATTCTATTGGGAACCTGGAACGGCGCATATTCCTGGGCCGACGGAAATTTGCAGAAAATAGAAGGTGTTGAGCCTCCCATTTCAGTTGTTTGTTCAGAGGGGGAAATGACTTTTGCCCTCGGTCCGTATGGAATTTGGCAATTGGAAAACGGTACTTTTCAAAAACAGCCTTACAAAATTGCCCGTTCTGTGCGGGATGCAATAATTGATAAAAATGGAACAATTTGGGTTGCAACCGATGCCGGTTTATATGCCTGTAAAAATGGAGAAGCAGAGCTGTTTCAGGATGACATGATTAGTTGTTATACAAAAGCAGTTTCAATAGGGCCCGGCGACAAATTTTGGGTTGGTGTTATGGGTGGTGTTTCAATCAGAAATGATAAAAAACTTGAAAAAAATCTGACACCAAACAAAGGCATTCCTTCCATTTTTGTGAATTCCATTTCTCTTTCGCCCGACAGTGCAATGTGGGTTGGAACTGACGTTGGTGTGGTGCGTTATGCCAAAGATGGCACACACTCCCTGCGTTTCAGCAAACGCTGGCTGGCCGATAATAAAGTGAACGATGTAGCCTTTGATAAAGATGGAAATGCCTGGATTGCAACAGCAAACGGTGTTAGCGAAATCAAAAGAAATGCAATGACACTTACCGAAAAACAGGATTACTTTTATGTCGAGCTGATGAAAAAACACATTCGCGAACCATGGATTTGCGGTGTCCTGCGGCTCGAATCTCCTGGCGATACTTCTGCCTGGAGAAATACCGACGACGATAATGATGGAGAATATACAGGCGGATATCTGGCAATGGAAAGTTTCAGGTACGCGGTTACAAAAGATGAAGATGCGCTGATAAAAGCCCGCAAAGCTTTCGGTTTTTTGAGCTATTTATACGAAGTTACGGGTACTGACGGACTTTTTGCCCGGACGATTGTACCTACCGGCTGGAAACAGGTAAATGACGCAAACCGAACCTACACCGAACACCAGCTTGCCGATGAATTGGTTGCTGATCCGCGTTACAAACCTGTTGAGAAAAGATGGCATCCGTCAGCTGATGGAAAATGGCTGTGGAAAGGCGATACAAGCAGCGACGAAATGGACGGCCATTATATGAGTTATTTTTTCTTTTACGAATATGCTGCCACCGAACAGGATAAAATTGCCGTCAGAAACCATGTTTCAAAACTGACAACTGCATTGATGAAGAATAATTATAATTTTATAGATATTGACGGAACCCACACCCGTTGGGGAGTTTGGTCGCCGGAGCAGTTAAACCGCGATCCCGACTGGTCGTCAGAAAAAAGTCTCAATTCATTTGAATTGCTTGCTTATCTGAAGTTTGCCGCAGCTATTACAGGTGATGAAAAATTCGAAAATGAGTACCGACGGTTAATTGACGAGGAAGGTTATCTTGAAAATGCATCAAAGTTGAACAACAAAAACCCGGCCTGGCAAATCTACTTTGACCTGACAATGGAAGGATATTTATTTCCCATTTTGCTGAAATATGAAAAAGATCCGGAACTCAAAAGATTTTATGAAAACCTGGCAAACGAATGGATGAAAAAGCAAACAGCCGGAGAAAACCTGATTAACAATTTAACCTATGCGCTTGCAACAGGCAAAAAGGTAAATGTTCCGCAAACCATTGAATTTTTGAAAGATACACCGCTCGATCTGGTTGACTGGACCATCGACCATACGATTCGTGAAGATGTACAAATTGTGCGTGAACCAATTTTGGAGGAAGTTCAGATTTCTGAACTACCACCTGCAAGTATTCGCGCAACAGTTCGGTGGGACAAAAATCCATGGGCCGCAATACAAGGTGATCCGCAACAGGTGCGCGAACCTGTTTTCTGGTTGTGGCCATACTGGATGGCTCGGTATCTTGAAATAATAAAAGATGAGAATTAGTCGGATATAAAAATTTGTGATGCATAGAAACTTGGTGGCAAAAATATAAAATTACAAACAATGAATAAAACAGCTTATTTTCTAATCTTCCAACTTGTGTTTTTCAGTCTGAATATTTCAGCGCAAAAGTACAATTCGGTTAAAATTGGAATGTGTACTGATGTCCACCTGCCCACAATGCACGACTCGGAATATCGCATTACAACTTTTATTGATGCCATGAAAAAGGAGAAACCCGATTTTATAATCGAGCTTGGAGATTTTAGCACACCTGAACCCAAATATGCCAAATATTTTGATATCTGGAATTCATTTCCCGGTGACAAATACCACGTTATTGGCAACCACGAAATGGATGGTGGAACTTCGCTCGAAAAAGCGATCGAATACAGAAATATGAAAACAAGTTATTATTCATTCGAAAAAAATGGTTTTCAGTTTATAGTTCTCGATGGTAATGATAAAAAAGATCCGCAGGCAAAAGGTTATCAGCAGTTTATTGGTACTGAGCAAGTTGATTGGTTAAAATCTGAACTTGCAAAAACGAAATATCCCGTTGTTATTTTTTCGCACCAGGGTTTGGCACATTATGCCAGCGCCGATGAAGAATATGGCGTTGAAAACTACAAACAAATCCAGCAAATTCTGGAAACACACAATGCCAAAAATCCCCGGAATAAAGTAATTGGCTGTTTTAATGGACACACACATTATGATTTTGCCGAAAACATAAACGGAATCTGGTATATCACAATAACTTCAATGTCATATCACTGGTTGGGCGACAATTACACTTGTGTCCGATACAGTGACGAGGTGGATAAAAATTTCAAATGGATAAAATATACTGCTCCTTTTAAAGACCCACTTT
>DAOPKR010000018.1:49510-50969 GCA_035391305.1 Draconibacterium sp. | reverse complement strand
AATAGGTTGTAAAACATAAAAACTATTTGACTTTTCTCATTCATTTCAACCCCTTTATCCTTAAATTTGAACTGGATGAATCCGGCATTTTAACCGGAAAACCTGAAAATATTTCATGCATTCCGACAGAATCATTTTTGGCAAAAAGAAACTTTAAATTTTAAACCAGAAACTTTAAACTAAATAAAATGTACAACATACCCGCCGGTTTTATCAACGAACAAAAAGTTTGGCAAATACTTGATGCCAACAAAACCGCCGATTTTGGAAGAACAAAAGAAGTACTTGCAAAAGCACGCGAAATGAAAGGACTTAATCTGGAAGATGTTGCTGTTTTAACCAATATCAGCGACCCTGAAATGCTTTCAGAATTGTTCAGCACAGCCAACGAAGTAAAAGAAACAATTTACGGGAAACGGTTGGTTGTTTTTGCCCCGCTTTACATTTCAAATTTGTGTGCCAACGAGTGTTTGTATTGTGCATTCAGGGCAACAAACAAAGAAATTGTGCGCTCTGTTCTGTCGCAGGAACACATTGCAGGAGAAGTAAAAGCACTGATTAACCAGGGACAGAAACGCATTTTACTTGTTGCCGGAGAATCTTACCCAAACCAGGGATTTCAATATGTACTCGATTCAATAAAAACCATTTACAGTGTAAAGACAGAACATGGTGAAGTGCGCCGTGTAAACGTAAATGTGGCACCATTAAAAACCGAAGAATTTAAATTATTAAAAGAATCGGGGATTGGAACATACCAGATTTTTCAGGAAACCTACCACCGTGAAACTTACGACAAGGTACATGTTGCAGGGAAAAAACGCGATTACAACTGGCGCGCCTGGTCTTTACACCGCGCAATGGAAGCAGGAATTGATGATGTTGGAATTGGTGTTCTTTTTGGCCTGTTTGATTACCGGTTTGAAATTCTGGCAATGATGCAACATATAAACGAACTGGAAGAAAAATTTGGTGTCGGTCCTCACACAATCAGTGTTCCGCGGCTTGAACCTGCAACAAACAGCGATATTGCTTCTCATCCGCCCTTTCCTGTTTCCGATATTGATTTCCGTAAAATAGTAGCCATTTTGCGTTTGGCTGTTCCTTATACCGGAATAATCATGTCAACCCGTGAAACGGCCAAAATGCGCCGCGAAACTTTTGCTTTGGGAGTGAGCCAGATTTCTGCCGGCAGCCGGACAAATCCCGGAGGTTACGAGGAGGAAAATGAAGACGACCCTTCAGGACAGTTTAGTCTCGGCGACCACCGTCCGTTAGACGAAGTTATTCGGGATGTGGCTTCGATGGGTTATATTCCATCGTTTTGTACAGCATGTTACAGACTGGGGCGAACCGGTCAGGATTTTATGGATTTGGCAAAACCGGGCGATATAAAAATGCATTGCGGCCCAAATGCATTGAGTTCGTTTAAAGAATACTTAATGAATTATGCCTCGCC
>DAOPKR010000018.1:36987-49410 GCA_035391305.1 Draconibacterium sp. | reverse complement strand
GCGGCCCAAATGCATTGAGTTCGTTTAAAGAATACTTAATGAATTATGCCTCGCCACAAACTGCCGAAGTTGGTAACGCACTTATTCAGAAAACCATTTCTGAAATGACCGGAATTGCCCGCCAACGTGCCGAAAAATTGGTAAAGCGGGTGGAAGCAGGAAAAGATGACGTTTACTGTTAAAGAAATATTGAATGTTGATCACTTTTACATAGAAAAAAATCCTTTAAATAATGATAAAGACCAGAATAGAAACTGATTTGTTAGGCACAAAACAAATTCCTGCCCGTGCAATTTGGGGAATTCATACTGCCCGTGCAGTTGAAAACTTTCCGTTATCAGGAAGACCGGTTCATCCGGAATTGATTAAAGCATTTGGCGAAGTGAAACTTGCGTGTGCTCAAATCAACAAACAACTTGGTTTTTTGAACGAAAATAAAAAAGATAAAGCCATTGAATCTGCATGTTCCGAAATGTGTGCCGGTTTGCTGAATGAACATATTTTGGTCGATGCACTTCAAGGTGGAGCCGGTACTTCCACAAACATGAATGTAAACGAAGTTATTGCCAACCGCGCATTGCAACTACTTGGCGAAAAACCGGGGAGTTATGAAATAATTTCACCGCTTGATGATATTAATCTGCACCAATCAACAAATGATACTTACCCTACTGCGTTGAAGATTGCAGCAATTCGGTTATTGCGACAATTAGAACAAAACGTTTTGAACCTACAGGAAGCATTTCAGCAAAAAGAAAAGGAATTTGCCCACATTGTAAAAATTGGACGAACACAATTACAGGATGCAGTTCTTACCACACTTGGCCGTGAAATGAGCGCTTACGCGGAGGCTTTTAACCGCGACCGCTGGCGGATTTACAAATGTGAGGAACGTTTGCGTGTCGTTAATCTGGGAGGAACGGCAATCGGGACAGGCCTCGGTGCACCAAAACAATTTATATTCAGAGTGGTTGACCGGTTGCGGGAAAATACAAACATTGGCTTGTCGCGTGCTGAAAACCTCATCGATGGAACACAAAATGTTGATGTTTTAGTCGAAGTTTCAGGAATACTAAAAGCTCATGCAACAAATTTACTGAAAATCAGCAACGATTTACGCCTCCTTTCCAGTGGACCGGATGCCGGATTTGGAGAAATCAATCTTCCACAAAAACAAGCCGGATCTTCTATTATGCCGGGAAAAATAAATCCCGTAATTCCTGAAGCAGTAGCACAAATTGCAATTCGCGTAATGGGAAACGACCAGATTATTTCACAAGCCTGCAGTGCAGGAAATCTTGAGTTGAATCAGTTTTTACCATTAATTGCCGATGCATTACTTGAAAATCTGACGCTTCTAAATAATGCCTGTTTAGTTTTCAAAGAACTTTGTGTTATGGGTATTTCAGCAAATGAAGAAATTTGTAAAAGGAATGTCGAAAATTCAACAGCATCAATAACCGCATTAATACCAAAATTAGGCTACAAAAAGGCATGTGAGTTTATTAATATAGCAAAGAATGAATCCATTTCAATTAAACAGGCCGTTTTGAAATCAAAGCTGATTTCAGAGTCAGAATATGAAGATTTGATATCACCTGAATCAGTTTGCCGTTTAGGAAATTAGTGTTCATTCAGTTTTAGAATTCATTAACAATTTTTATCCTGCTCATTATCTGCATTTTAAAAACAATATTCATTAACAGATATAATTATCTTAATCTATTATTTGCTTTTTAATGATTAAGTTATTATTATTGAATCTAAATAAATATGAGATTTTATAACTTTAAATTTTGAAACCATGAAAAAAGTATTTTTAGTATTTGCATTAGTAGCGGCTTATGGAGTTTCCATGGCAATGTCGGGAACAAATGTTGTGACAGTTAACAACGACCAGGTAACTATTGTAGCCGATATGGATGACAACAACGTTACTGCACCTGAGGGAGAAAAAGAAAAGGCAAAAACAAAGGAAGCCAAAGCAACAAAATCTGATGGTTGTGCTACTGCCAAATCAGAGGGATGTGCAACTGCAAAAACAGCAGCAAAGAGTGACGGATGCGCAACAGCAAAAACTGCAGAATGCGGAGACAAAACAAAAACTGCAACCGCTGAGAAAAAATAACATTCAAATAATTTGGATGAGTCCATAAATTAAAAACCGTTTTTTAAAAGAGCGGTTTTTTTTTGTGCTTATTCCTTAAAAAATATCACGGTTTCGCAGAATTTCATATATTGCAACCGTTTGAATTTCAATAATTATCAAGATTCAAACAAAAGTTAATTAAAAACCAGGAATAATCTTTAAATTAAAAGAACATGAAAAAATTAATTCTCATTTTCGTATTGGCTGTTGCTTTCGGAATTTCATCTTCAAATGTTAACGCAAACGGTAAAGAAGACAAAAAGAAAGAAACAAAAAAAGAAGTAACCACAAAATCTTGTTGCAGTGAAAAAGCAAAAACTGCTGAAAAATCAACTGCTGCTGGTTGTACTGAATCGCAAAAGAAAAGTTGCGCAGCTTCAGGAGCAGCTTGTGGAAGTGAAACAAAAAAGAAATAAAAAATGTACTTTTTTTATAAATAATCAGGGCGCCAAAAGCGCCTTTTTTTATGTCTGCCATTGTTCAAATCGAAATGAAATAGTACTTTAAACCGATCAAAAAAGTACTCAAATGAGGGCACCAAAATCGTTTCGTTTGCACATTGGAATTTTCGGTAAACGAAACACTGGAAAATCAAGTATTCTGAATTTACTTACAAGCCAGGAGGTTTCAATCGTTTCGGAAATTGCCGGAACAACTACCGACCCCGTGGAAAAACCGATGGAATTGTTGCCACTCGGCCCGGTTTTGTTTATCGACACAGCTGGAATTGATGATTTGGGAGATTTAGGCGAAAAACGAATTGCAAAAACAATGGCAGTTTTCGACCGAACTGATTTGGGTGTAATTGTTACAAATTTTAAAGATTGGGATAATTTCGAGCAATTAATTATTGACGAATTTACACGTCGGTCAATTCCATTTATCGTCGTTTTTAATAAAACCGACTTGTATGAGGAAAACAGAGAATTAATATCAAACCTAAACCTTTCAGAAATTCATTTTACAAAAACTTCAGCTTTAAAAAAGACCGGTTTAATTGAACTGCGTAAATTATTATTGGATACTGCCCCACCAGATTTTATTGACAGACCCAGCATTTTGGCCGATTTGGTTGGCCCGGGTGAAGCTGCAGTTTTAGTTGTGCCAATTGACAAGGAAGCTCCCAAAGGACGATTAATTTTACCGCAGGTACAAAGTATTCGTGATTTACTGGATAACGATTCATTTTCGGTAGTGGTAAAAGAACGCGAGTTGCGGGAAGTACTCTCACGTTTTAATAAGTCTCCAAAATTGGTTGTTACCGATTCTCAGGCATTTCTAAAAGTGGCGGCAGACACGCCTCCTGAAATTCCGATGACCTCATTTTCAATTCTTTTTGCAAGATTCCAGGGTGATTTGAATGAAATGGTACGCGGTGCTATGGCTATTGATACATTAAAAACCGGAGATAAAATTTTAATAGCAGAAGCCTGCACACATCACCCCATCGGTGAAGATATCGGGACTGTAAAAATTCCACGCTGGCTGACTCAATATGTAGGGGGAAAGCTCCAAATCGATAATTTGCGTGGACATGATTTTCCTGAAAATATTTCAGACTATAAAATAATTATACATTGCGGAGCTTGCATGTGGAACCGGCGCGAAATGCTGAGCCGCATTTTAAAAGCAAAACTGGCGGGGGTTCCGATTACAAATTATGGTTTAACGATTGCTTATTCGTTGGGTATTTTTGAACGTGCACTTCAGCCTTTTCCTGCTGCTCTGGAAATTTATAAAACCGAGATTCAAAACTGAATATAATTTTTCAGTCAATTATTTCCTTCTGAATTTTGCCACAACTTTATCAGGGGTTATGGGGTTTTGCAGAGTAATCACAAAAGCATCTCCAAGTGAAATAAATGAATAATTGAGTTTTCTCGTGAAATTGTCTGCCTTAATTTCTATAAATAAACTATCTGCTTCCAGCTTCCAGGTTCCATTTTCAGTCTCCATTTTCATTTCGGGCGGCTTCATATTGAACTCCTGTTTAAAATTTCCATCTTCGCTGAAATACATATTCCAAACCGAACCGGCATCGCGCAACGTTTTTTCGTCACTTTTGTGTTGAACTCCCTTTTGAGAAAATGTGAATTCTACAATTTCCCAAACTCCGATAACTTTTTTATTATTTACAGCTGAAACGCATAAAATGAATATTACAGATGCGACAAATAAATATTTATACTTCATTTTGTGGATTTTTGTGTTCAGCCAGCAAATCTATCAGATATTTTGAAAAAAGATTAAACCTTCCTGTTAAAAAACCCAAAGAATTCAATCCTCCCCAAAGCGTCTTTTTTCAGCAATTTCAGGGTTTCCTTTTCTATGGCAAACTGAAATTCGATATAATTCCTGACATTTTCGGAAGAAGTAATTGAAATGTAGTTTTTTGAGGTGCTCCAACTACCATTTTTTACTTTGTTTATTTGCCAAACCGGCAAATTATTCTCGTGCAAAAAGTTAAAATCTGTTTTAAATTCGATATGCCAAAATTCACTTCTTTCTTTAAGTTGCTTCTCTTTAATATTTAGCAATTCATTGCCTTTTTCAATGTAATATTCCACCAACTCCCACTTTCCTGGAATTTGTTTTGACGGCCTTGCAAACATTTCTGTTGATTTGAGCCAGTTAAGAATTACATTGTAAAATTTATTTGCCATAATTAAAAATGCAACTGCTGTTTGACTTCATTAATGAGTGATAGTTTAATTTCTACTTCAACCAAAAAAAACAGGCATTGAAATAATCAATACCTGCGCTTTTTTTCTGCTGTTTAGTTTGTTCTATTTTACAAACGAAGCGTTGTTTAAATAATCAAAACACTGTTTCACCCCTTCAAACTGTGTCATTCCATTTCTGATTCCTTCAATTTCAACATAATATTCATCCAGGCCGTTTTGATAGGCTTTATTGAAAATATTCTCAAAATTCATCATTCCCGATTTACCTAAAACCAGACGATCTTTTATATGCAGAATCGGGAATCTGCCGGCATATTTTTCAAAATATTCAAGCGGATCATTTTGCCCCATAACTGTCCAGTACACATCCATTTCAAAAAACACAAGTTTTGGATCAGTTCCTTTCAGCATTAAATCATATGCCACATCACCTACCGGAGCCCACCGGTTAGTGGTTTTGCCTTTATCTTCTTCCTTTACAATTCGCTTTTGAAATTCACCATTATGGTTATGATATCCCCAGCGAATGTTCGCCGATTTTGCAATTTCTCCGGCCTTATTAAATACTTCACAAATAATTGCTACATCTTCAGGGGTTTCCATTTCCGGCATTCCTGGCTGAACAATTGTTTTTACGCCAACTTTCAAATGGTCTTCAACTGTTTTTTTCCAGAAATCTGCAATTTCGCCCATATTTTCCTTTGTATATTTTCTCATCGGTGGATTCACATGCGTTCCGGTAATTTTTAAACCCGCATCCTCAGCCATTTTTCGAAATTCCGCCATTTCAACTCCATACAATTTCCGATTACCGTAACCGGCCGCTTCAGCAGTACTGTAGCCAATCTGAACAACTTTTTTTAATCCGTTCGCCAAATCATCAGTTAGTTCCTTTCCCAGTGAATAAAGTTGTAACCCAACGCTTTTACCCGGGGCAGGCAAATTACTTTTTGATTCAGACGCAATTGCCGGAGATACAGCACCTGCAACAACTCCGCCAACTGTTAGCAGACCGAGTTTTTTTAGAAATTCTCTTTTTGTTTCCATTTAATTGATATTAGGTATTTTATTTTAAAATCAAATTCAAAGGTATTTATTTTATGCATTGTTTTCGAAACGAGAACAATAGTATTTAATCAATTTTGTCTGATTTGAAGTTTAACCTCACTTAAATTCATTTTAAATTACAGTTCAAAATTTATAAAAGGATTTTTTGAAGAATGCAGTTGATTGTTTGATTTGCTTTATTTACAAGCTGTATAGAATACGTTAAATTCACAATTCAGAATTTGACACTGATTATGACGAAATCCGACCTCTAGCCGAGCCTGCCAACCAAAAAATTCGCTTGATTTCTTAGGGTTGATTATCTATATTTGCCAACTTTGAAAAAATTGACTGAGAATAATCTAATAGTAAATAAATCAATGAAAGGATACAAAATTATCGTTCTTGCCAAGCAGGTTCCTGATACACGGAATGTTGGCAAAGATGCAATGAAAGCCGACGGTACTGTGAACCGGGCTGCCCTTCCTGCCATTTTTAATCCTGAAGATTTGAATGCACTTGAACAGGCACTTCGAATAAAGGACAAATTTCCGGGAACAACCATTACTGTTTTAACAATGGGACCCGGTCGTGCTGCTGAAATAATCCGCGAAGGTTTGTTTCGTGGCGCCGATGACGGAATATTGCTAACCGACCGCGCTTTTGCAGGATCTGATACACTGGCTACTTCGTATGCAATTGCCCAAACCCTGAAAAAATATGGTAATTATGATATTATAATTGCAGGAAGACAGGCAATTGACGGTGATACTGCACAGGTTGGGCCACAGGTAGCCGAAAAACTTGGCATTCCGCAAATTACCTATGCCGAAGAAATTCAGTCAATAGAAAATGGAAAAGTTACTGTAAAACGCCGTCTTGAACGTGGTGTTGAAGTGGTGAAATGCCCGACGCCACTGGTTATTACAGTTAATGGCTCAGCACCTGATTGCCGCGCGCGGAATGCCAAACTTATAATGAAATATAAACATGCAAAAACTGTTACCGAATTGCAGGTTGCAAATGACGATTATATACAACTCTACAACGATCGGCCTTATCTGAATATTAAAGAATGGACAGTTCGGGATATTGAAGTTGACATGAACGAACTTGGATTGAATGGTTCGCCAACCAAAGTAAAGAAAGTTGATAATGTGGTATTACAGGCAAAAGGAGCAAAAGTAATTTCTTCTTCTGACGAGGATATTAATCAACTGATGAGTGAATTAATTGAAAATCATACAATCGGATAACCGATAAAACATCATGCAAATATGAATAGTGTTTTTGTTTATTGCGAAATAGAAGACGGACAGGTTGCCGAGGTTAGCATGGAATTGCTTACCAAAGGACGCGCGCTTGCCACAGAACTGGAGGTAAAACTTGAAGCGATTGCCATTGGATATAAACTTGACGGCATAGAAAAAGACATTTTCCCCTATGGTGTTGATGTTTTACACATTGCCGATGATAAAAGACTTGCACCGTACACCACCTTGCCACACACTTCAGTTGTAGTAAAATTGTTTGAAGAAGAAAAACCGCAGATTGCCTTGATGGGAGCCAGTTCGATTGGCCGCGATTTGGGTCCGAGAGTTTCTTCAGCATTGCACAGCGGGTTAACTGCCGATTGTACATCGCTTGTTATCGGCAATCATGAAGATAAAAAACTGGATAAAGTCTATGAAAATCTACTCTACCAGATTCGTCCGGCCTTTGGTGGAAATATTATTGCAACCATTATTAACCCCGATTGCCGCCCACAAATGGCAACTGTTCGTGAGGGTGTAATGAAAAAGGAAATCCTTGATCCAAAATACAAAGGCAAAATCAATAAACTTGATGTATCAAAATATACAAGTGATACCGATTTTGTTGTTGAAATGATTGAACGCCACATGGAAAAAAGCAAAATCAACATTAAAGGAGCCGGAATTATTGTTGCCGGAGGTTATGGTGTTGGTTCGAAGGAAAATTTTAACCTGCTTTTCGAATTGGCTGAAGTACTGGGCGGTGAAGTAGGCGCTTCGCGTGCAGCTGTCGATTCAGGATACGTTGAACACGGCCGTCAGATTGGGCAAACCGGAACAACTGTTCGTCCAAAACTTTACATAGCTTGCGGAATTTCAGGACAGATACAACACCGTGCCGGAATGGAAGAATCGGCTCAGATTATTGCAATTAATACCGATCCGGAGGCTCCGATTAACTCAATTGCCGACTATGTAATAACAGGCGATGTTGCGGAAATTCTGCCAAAAATGATTAAGTTCTATAAAGCCAATACCAAGTAAAAAACCGAAAAAAACAAATAAAATGGCAAATTTTTATACTGATAACAAAGACCTGAAATTCCATTTGACCCATCCTTTAATGGAGAAAATTGTTCGGTTGAAAGAACGCAATTTCGAAGAAAAAAAGAAATTCGATTTTGCCCCCATGGATTATGAAGATGCACAGGACAGTTTTGATAAAGTGCTTGAAGTTGTTGGCGAAATATGTGGCGATATTGTATCGCCAAACGCTGAAAGCATTGATGCAGAAGGGCCGCAGGTTGTTGACAACCATGTGATTTATGCACGTGGCACCGAAGAAAATATTTATGCATTGCGTAAAGCCGGATTGATGGGAATGTCACTTCCCCGCCGGTTCAACGGGCTAAACTTCCCAATTGTGCCGTATATAATGGCTGCCGATATTGTTTCACGCGCTGACGCCGGATTTGTAAATATCTGGGGTCTTCAGGATTGCGCTGAAACTATTAACGAATTTGCATCTGAAGAACAAAAAGAGAAATATCTGCCACGTGTAAGCGCAGGCGAAACAATGGCTATGGATTTGACGGAACCTGATGCAGGTTCCGATTTGCAGGCTGTTCAGCTAAAAGCCACATGGGACGAGAAAAAAAATACCTGGATGCTGAACGGCGTGAAACGCTTTATTACAAATGGTGATGGCGATATCGCCCTTGTACTTGCACGCTCTGAAGCCGGAACCAAAGATGGACGCGGGTTATCCATGTTTATTTACGACAAACGTCAGGGTGGAGTAACCGTTCGCCGCATTGAACACAAAATGGGGATTATCGGTTCGCCAACCTGTGAACTTGTTTTTAAAGATGCTCCCGGAGAATTGGTGGGCGACCGAAAACTGGGTTTGATTAAATATGTAATGGCGCTGATGAATGGTGCTCGACTTGGAATTCATGCCCAATCTGTAGGGATTTCTGAATCAGCTTACCGCGAAGCGCTTGCTTACGCCAAAGAACGAGTTCAGTTTGGAAAAGCAATTATTCGTTTCCCCGCCGTTTACGAAATGATTACAACAATGAAGGCAAAACTGGATGCTTCACGTACTTTGCTGTACGAAACAGCCCGTTTTGTTGACATGTACAAAACTTATATGCACATTTCAGACGAACGCTCACTTGACAAAGATGAACGCGAAGAAATGAAGAAATACCAGAAACTGGCTGATATTTTTACACCGCTTGGCAAAGGTCTTGCCAGTGAAATTTGCAACCAGCTGGCGTACGATGCCGTGCAGATTCACGGTGGATCAGGGTTTATGAAAGATTATCCGGTTGAAAGGATTTACCGCGATGCACGTATTACTTCAATTTATGAAGGAACTACACAATTGCAGGTTGTGGCTGCTATTCGTGGCGTTACAACAGGTGGTTATCTTGCGCAAATCCGTGATTACGAATCACAGAAAATAACACCTGAACTCGAATTTATGCGCCGCACGTTAATCATTCTTACCGATGATTACGAACAAGCCGTGAAAAAAGTAGTTGATGCCGGCGATAACGAGTTTATTGATTTCCATGCACGCAGGCTGGTTGAAATGGCCGGGCATATTATTATGAGTTACCTGCTTGTAATCGACAGCGCGCGGGATGCATCGTTTACAAAATCAGCAAAAGTTTTTATTAAAATATCGAAATCATTGGTTAAAGGTCACGCTGAATTTATCCGCAGTTCGCAGGTTGAAGATTTGGCTGCCTACAAAATCGAAATGGAATAAATCTTTTAAATGAATAGATTTGAAAAAGCTGGTTTAAACGACCGGCTTTTTTTTGGCCAATAATTATATTTTTTCGAAACAAAACTGAAAGAAGACTTAACACAATTTTACATTGAGAATCAATAAAATCAATCCTGTAATTTTATTTTATCAGAATGATTATCTTCGCACAAAATTTATAATCTGTAATTTAATTCTGTTAAAATGAAAAAATATTTGGTTCTGATATTGGGAGTTGCACTTTTTGCCTGCAGTAAGAAACAACCGGGCTATAATATTAATGTAAAACTGGAAGGCGCTGAAGGTAAAATACTTCTTGAACAACGCGGAAGTGGTTCATGGATTCCGGTTGACACTGCTGATATAGTTGAAGGTGTTGCTGTTTTGGAAGGAAAAGTTGACATGCCCGGCGATTATTATTTGTCGGTATTGGGACAACGCCCAAAAGGTTTGGTTTTTGTTGAAAATGCAAAAATGACAGTAGTTGGCCATGCTGATTCTTTAAATAATATTGTTGTAACCGGCTCGCCAACACATGCTGAATATGCCGGATTAAATGCACAAATTAGTGAAATAACCGAAAAATACATGGCTTTGTACCAGGAAGCACGCGCTGCCATGACCGCCGGTGATACAGCTAAAAGCAAGGGAATAATGGTTGAAGTTGAAAATATGTACGAAAGTACAAATACAATGCGCGAAGATTTTGTTAAAAGCCACCCTGCTTCTTATGTAACACCATTTCTGCTTAGTCAAATCCAGTATGGAAAAGAAGTTGAAGAATTGGAAGCATTGGTTGGCGGATTAGATGCGAAACTTGATTCTGTTCCTTCAATTTTACAATTGAAAGCACAAATGGTGAAACTAAAAAAAGTTTCGGTTGGACAAGTTGCTCCTGATTTTACGCAAAACGACGCAAATGGTAACCCAATAAAATTCTCGGATATTTATGCTCAGAACGAATTGACTTTGCTTGATTTCTGGGCTGCCTGGTGTGGACCCTGCCGTGCTGAAAACCCAAATGTTGTAGCTGTTTTCAACGAATTCAACAAAAAAGGATTTACAGTTTTTGGCGTTTCACTCGACCGCGAGAAAGATGCCTGGCAAAAAGCAGTTGCTGACGACAAATTAGCCTGGACACAGGTTTCTGATTTGGCATACTGGCAAAATGAAGCTGCACAAATGTATGCTATCCAGTCAATCCCTTCGAATTTACTGGTTGACAAAACCGGTAAGATTATTGCCAAAAACAAACGCGGAGATGAGTTACGCGCTTTTGTTGCTGAAACATTAAAATAGAATCAGGATATTGCTGAGAATCAAGTTGAAAAACTTAGTTAAAAAGATATTGAAGCCTTTCTTCGGAAGGGCTTTTTTTTGTGTTTCTAATTTCTACTTTTGCAGGCACAATTATGCAAAATCATTTTGGCGAAATAGCAGGAGTTTTGACAGCCGTTTTCTGGACAGTTACAAGTCTGGCATTCGAATCGGCAGGTAAAAAAGTTGGTTCATTATCCGTAAACCTAATCCGTTTAATAATAGCTTTCTTTTTTATCGGGTTTTACAGCTGGGCGGTGCGTGGTTTCTTTTTCCCAACCGATGCAACCCTTTACCAGTGGGAATGGCTGGCGCTTTCAGGCCTGGTTGGTTTTGTTATTGGCGATTTGCTTTTATTTCAGGCGCTTGTAGTTGTTGGAGCACGCATTTCAATGCTGATGATGGCACTGGCTCCTCCGTTTGCAGCTTTTATTGGCTGGCTGGTTCTGGGCGAAGTGTTGTCGCCAACAAATCTGCTGGGAATGGCAATCACACTTTCGGGAATTGTTATCGTAATATTAAAGCGCGAAAGAAGCGAAGTAAACGGAGTTGTTTCCAGAAAAATAAAATCAAATTACTCAATTCAGGGTGTATTACTTGCTTTGGGCGGAGCAATGGGACAAGGTGCAGGATTAGTACTCAGCAAAAAAGGGATGGGTGATTATGATGCCTTTTCATCCTCACAAATCAGGGTGCTGACCGGAATAGTCGGGTTCATTTTTGTCTTGACCTTTATGAACCGCTGGCCGCGGTTTGCAGCAGCAATAAAAAATATTCCTGCAATGAAACGTATCACACTTGGCGCTTTTTTTGGCCCGTTTCTCGGCGTTTCATTTTCACTGCTTGCAGTTCAGCACACGCAGGCCGGTATTGCAGCCACTCTAATGTCGATAACCCCGGTTTTGATAATTGCTCCAGCAGTATTCCTGTTTAAGGAAAAAATCAACTGGAAAGAAATTCTTGGGGCAGTTATTACTGTTATCGGAATTGCTTTTTTCTTTTTATAAAATTATAAGATACTATTTTTATCTTCTTACTTAATCGCTATCAATCTCCAAAAATCACCAACAATCACATTCACGCATTCTTTCATTTTCGCATTCCTGCATTAATTCAAAAACTCCTTCAACTCCGCCATATTCATCTGCCTGTCCATCGAAAAAGTAAGACTTTCGCGGTCAACTTTATCCAGTA
>DAOPKR010000018.1:6369-36887 GCA_035391305.1 Draconibacterium sp. | reverse complement strand
TTCATCTGCCTGTCCATCGAAAAAGTAAGACTTTCGCGGTCAACTTTATCCAGTAAAAAATAGGCTTTTCTGAAAAAATCAAGTTTTGTTTCAATCGTTTCCGAGAGTTCTCCCTGTTCTTTTAGTACATATGCAACCATTTCAATGTGTTCGTTTGTCAGTTTTTTAATGTTGACAAGCAAATCAAACAGCTCTTCAATATTCATGGTTTTTATGTCCTCGTCAATTTTAAGGCACGAATAGAAATATTTGATTTCATCCTGAGCATCATCATTTTCACCCTTTTTACGGTGGCGGATCATCTTGGAAATAATATCGAACAACATTCGCAGTTGCCGCATCAAATAATCTCTTTCAATTCCCATTTTTGCTTAATTTATGCCGAAAGATATGCATTTTACTTAGTTTTGGAGAAATTGTATTTCATGGGATATTTTGATGATATTTTTGGAAATTCTGATAGTTTTTCGGACGATATAAAAGAAGGACGGGATTATTACATGGAAAAAGGTTACCGTGTAATGACCGAGAGTTACCTTGTAAAACGTGGTTACTGCTGCTCAAACGGTTGCCGCCACTGTCCTTATTTTCCGAAAGCTCAGAAAGGAAATACAGTTTTAAGAAAGGGAGCCTCCCCCGACCCCTCCAAAAGAGGGGAGTAAGAAAAAACTCAAATAATAATTGTTGGGATTTGGGATTTGAAAGTCCTTCATTTTGAAAAATTGAAAATTTGATTGGTTATGAAAGGAAAAAATCTTAGGATAGTTTTTATGGGCACGCCCGATTTTGCAGTGGCAAGTTTAAAAGCACTGGTTGACGGCAGCTATAATATTGTTGGCGTTATTACTGCACCCGACAAACCTGCCGGACGTGGAAATAAACTCACAGAACCGGCGGTAAAAAAATATGCTGTTGAAAACAATCTCAAAGTGCTTCAACCCGAAAAATTAAAGAACCCGGAATTCATAAAAGAATTACAGGATTTGAAAGCCGATTTGCAGGTAGTAGTTGCTTTCAGAATGCTTCCTGAAGTAGTCTGGAGCATGCCGCCGTTGGGAACATTCAACTTACATGGCTCACTTTTACCGCAATATCGGGGCGCTGCACCACTAAACTGGGCTGTAATAAACGGAGAAACCAAAACCGGGGTAACCACTTTTTTACTCGACCATGAAATTGACACAGGCAAAATTATTTTCAAAAAAGAAACCCCAATTGGAGAAAATGAAACTGTTGGTGAAGTACACGACCGTTTAATGGAAATTGGGGCAAAACTGGTAGTTGAAACTGTTGATGCCATCGCTGAAGGAAATATTCAACCCATTCCGCAATCGGAATTAATTGAGGAAAATGCCATAAAACATGCACCGAAAATCTTTAAGGAAGATTGTAAAATTGATTGGAATAAAGATTCAGAAACCGTCAGAAACCTGGTTCGGGGTTTGTCGCCATATCCGGCAGCCTGGACAACCCTTGTCAATCAAAAAAACGGAGATGAAATTCAGACGAAAATATTTTTTGCAAAAAGAACTGAATCGGAAAAAGAGGAATTGCCGGGAACGATTAAATCTGACGGTAAAACATTTTTGAAAATAGCTTGCGGAAATGGTTGGCTTGAAATTACAGATTTGCAGCTTGCCGGAAAGAAACGGATGAAAACTGATGAATTTTTGCGTGGTTTTCAGCAGATTGGGAAATTTCGGGTTGGTTAACAGTTAATTTTAAAAACAATTTTTCCAAAGTTTAATACTTTGGAAAAATTGTTTTTAAGAATTGCAGTTACTTCCTTTTCCCGTTTACAATAAAGAAATAGATAAGGAAACCTAACGAGATTGATACAAGCAAGATACCAATTGGCATTACTGTATCGCGCCCCTGAATCCACTCTTTGTCGAACAAACCAAGTAATTCGATAACAATAAAACCCAAACCGGTCATTAATGCTACTAATCCCCATTTCAACGACGGGTATTTGTTTGCCTCGTCGTTTACCGGTCTTGGATCATCCAAAATACCTACCCTTTCGTACTGTTGAGCTTTAATTAGTTTTCTTTTTAACAGATGGCTCGAAATTAAACTAAGCGCCTGATAAATACCAAAGAAAACAATTCCTGTAATAAAAATTTCACTAAGATTATTCATAATACTAATTTTTAAAATTTGTTATTCTGACCGTTTGACACAACAGGTTACAGAAATGTTGCAGAAAGGAGAGATTTATTTTTTGGGAACTGGATATGTTTCCGATGACAACCTGGATTCCTGAATCAATGATTTTTGAGAAATATCCAATATTGAATATTCAATAATGAATTTCCAATAAGAATTAAGAGTTTATAAAACAGTCTTTGAAAAAGATTTCAACCCTAAAATCAATTCGGATTGTGTGTACCGCCAGCCACATTGTCAACCCGGACACTGTCAACAATATAATGGCTATCGCCGCGCCAGGGTAAAGCGCCGTTTTTCTCCATATAATGCACTACCACATGTCTTCCCTGAATTTGTTCCATTGATTTTGCAACTGTTTCATCGACTACGGAAAACAGAAATTTTTCGGAAGCAATAGCAACATTCGCATCCGACTGAACACTGCTCAATACCATTTCGCCCTCGTAAGTTTTAAAAACCACCCCTTTTTCTGAGAATTTTTGCAACAAGCCTGCGCGGTAACCGCTACTGTATGTAAAACCATATTTAAAATAAATAATTACGGCAATTACAACTATTACAATCGTTAGAATCCAGTAAGCAATTTTTTTCAATTTTTTCATTGGTAATAAAAGTTAGATTAATTTGTAACCAGTTTCAAATATATAATATTCATTTTGTTGGAATGTTCATAAAACAAATACGTTCAATTTTGGTTTATTTCAAAATCAATTCCCTTTTTTGGTTTCCACCAAAACCACACCGTTTGCGCCCCGGGAGCCGTAAACCGAAGAAGAACCATCTTTAAGTACATCCACTGACTGCACATCCAAAGGAGATAAGTTGGCGAAATCCTGGGTGCTGACAATAATTCCGTCAACCACTAAAAGCGCTGCATCCGACTCAGCTCCGTAAATCGTTTTTGAACCCCTTACAATAATCCGGTTGCCTTCAACCATAACTCCCGGAAATTGCCCCTGTATTAAATCGAACATACTTGTATAAACCGAAAAATCAATGTCATTTTTATTTAATGAAGAAACCGCATTTAATAAACTTTTTGAATCAACATAACCGTAACCAACATTTACATACCGGCCCGCCATATCAAGGTTGTTGTCACCTTTTTTCAATTTAAGGTTAATAAATATCATTCTTGTTCCCTTTTCAACTTTTACTTTTTGCGAATAAAACCCGCTGGCCGAAATTTCAAGCCGGTCTTCAGCGTTGCAAAAAACCTGGAACCTACCCAACGAATCGGTTTTATACGACAACTTTGTGCTTTTCACCAGCACATCAACCCCAATCAGCGGAATACTGTCGAAGGTTGTAACTTTTCCGACAAGCGTTTTATCCTGTGCGAAAACACCTGAAGCAAACAGAATAACTGCGAAAAAGAAAATTGCTTTTTGAGAAAATACTGTTTTCATAACTGAGATTATTTTAAAACCGTTTACCGGAAACATAAATTATACGTTCCACTAAACTACTGAATTTTAGCTGAATGTAATGAACTTATATAAACAAATTAGCACACCGGCATTTCTTAAATTATCAATATTATGTTTATTCTCAAATTTCGAATAAAAAAATCCTTGTAAATACTATGGCAACAGAATTACAGAACAAACGTACCGTTCCAAAAAATCAACTATTTTTATAACAAATAAATCATAGTAAAATGAAATCAGTATTTACGCTCCTGTTTATCATTCTTGCATCAGTTGTCTTTTCGCAAAATGTTGATTTGAAAAAACTCGACGCTTATTTTGAAAAAACAGCAAAGGATTGGGGAATTCCGGGAATGAGTGTTGGAATTGTGAAAAACGGCGAAATTGTTTTTAGTAAAGGTTATGGAGTTTTGGAAATTGGGAAACCTGCAAAACCCGATGGAAACACACTTTATGCAATTGCATCGAATTCAAAAGCCTTTACAACTGCATTAATTGCAATGCTTGTGCAGGAAGGAAAACTAAACTGGGACGATAAAATACAAAAATATTTACCATGGTTTGAGTTGTACGATCCGTTTGTAAGCCGCGAAACCACTATCAGGGATTTACTTTGTCACCGTGTTGGGCTTGGTACTTTCAGCGGTGATTTTATTTGGTACAAATCGGATTTTACATCGGAAGAAATAATAAAACGACTGAAATATCTGGAGCCCGCTTTTGGTTTTCGTGATGGATTTGGCTATTCCAACGTAATGTATATTACTGCCGGTGAAATCATTAAACAGGTAACAGGCAAAACCTGGGGCGAAAATGTACAGGAGAGAATTCTTGACCCATTAAAAATGAACCGCACCATTTATTCGCTAAAAAAGCTTGAAGAAAAAGGAAATTTTGCAACTCCGCATGCTTTTGAGGATGAAAAAAATATACCGATCAGATTTGAGAACTGGGAAGAAGTTGGCGCACTTGGTGGCATTATTTCATCGGTAAACGATATGGGAAAATGGATGATTTTTAATATGAACAACGGAATTATCGGAACCGACACTTTATTAACCCCCGCGTCACGCAATCTGATCTGGAAAATGCATAACACTTATACAGTGAATCTCACCAGGCCCAACGATGCAAATACCCATTTCAGGGGTTACGGATTGGGTTGGAACCTGTCGGATTATTATGGTAAAATGCAGGTTAGTCACGGTGGCGGTTATGATGGTATGATTTCGATTGTAAATATGATTCCCGATGAAAAACTTGGGATTGTTGTGTTAACAAACGGGATGAATGCCCCAACAACTGCAGTTGTTAATTACACGCTAAATGCTTTTTTAGGATTACCGGAAAAAGACTGGTCGGCTGAAATGCTGGCCCAACAAAAGCAGCGAAAAACTGAAGATACCCGGATTGCGGAAAGAGTTGAAAAAAGAATATCAGGAACAAAACCTTCGCTGCCGTTGGAAAAATATGCAGGAACTTTTAATGCCCCAATTTATGGCAAAATAGAAGTGAAACCTGAAAACGGAAAACTACGGTTGTATTTTGAACACACTCCTGAATTATCAGCTACTTTAGAGCACTGGCATTATGACGTGTGGAAAATAAACTGGGACAAAACCCACGCATGGTTCAGTTTTGGCACAGTAAAATTTAACATGTCAAATAACCTCGAAATAACCGGGTTGGAATTCGATGTACCAAATGATGATATATTTTTTGAAGAATTGAAACCTGTTAAAGTGAAGTGAGTTCAAAGTTCAGAGTTTTGGGTTCAGTGCATGGCTTTAAAACTTTCAACTTTGAACTCAAAACTTACCAGATTTGTTGTAATTTCAAGGCTCTAAAAATCAACTGTAAAATACAATGCAAATCAGTCAGCGTGTACAATTTCTTCTAAAAAACGGGTTAAAAGGATTAATCTGGATGACAATTTTGCTTGTGGCTTATTTCATTTTCGACAAACTTGTGATTTCAAAAAATCCTGAACTTTGGCTGGAACATTTTTATTCACAACCCGGATTAATTTATCTTATATACATAGCTTCTGAATCGTTTATTGGTCTTATTCCACCCGAGCTTTTTATGCTTTGGGCATTCAATAAAGGCGATATTCCTCATTATTTATTAAATGTTGGTTTTTTTGCAGCAATTTCATACGGCCTGGGATATCTAAATTTTCTTCTTGGCCAGTTTCTTTACAAACGGGTTATTTTCAGATATTTTCGTAAACGATATTTTCAGGAATCGTGGATGCAGTTGCGAAAATATGGTTTATTCCTGATACTTGTTGCAGCCATGACACCTATTCCATGGGCAGCAGTTTGTCTTCTGGTTGGTTCGGCAGGTTACCCTACAAGGCGTTTTTTAATTTATGCACTCGCACGTATTCTCCGGTTTATTGCTTACGGATACATTGTTTATCAAACCCATCAGTTTTAGAGACTGTTTTGATTTTTGTTTATTTGTTTCGTTAGGAACAAAATATGGGTAGAAACAAAGCAAATTGGTTAGTGTTTTGTCCCGGACGGGACAAAATTTATCATGTGTTTCAATTTTTCTACCCATCTGTATTCCCTACGGGAAATTTCAAAACAGTCTCTTAGTTTTTCCAAAAACATACTTTAAAATCTTTTGTTATAAATACAAAACGGTTTAAACGATGTTTGAGAAGCTAAAAAAACGCTGGAATATTCAAAGCAACATTCAGGTAGTAATTATACTTGTAGTATTTGCTATTACAGGAAGTGCAACGGTTTATGCAAAAAAAGCCGTATTCAGTTTAATTCAAATCACTTCCGAAACAGAGCTTTGGTTAAAAATTCCAATTTATATCATTGTCATTCTTACCGTTTATAATGTGCTTTTACTTGTTGTTGGTTTTTTATTCGGACAATTCAGATTTTTTTGGGAGTTTGAAAAGAAGTTTTTTTCGAGATTACTGTTCCGTAGAAAGCAAACGCTCGTAAAAAGGATTAATAATTGAATATGAAAAAGAATTTTATCGTTTTACTATTGCTTATTTTTTCAACCAAAATTATGGGAAAAGAATTGGAAAAAGCCACACTTGGCGGAGGATGTTTTTGGTGTACCGAGGCAGTTTATCTTCAGTTAAATGGAGTTGTTGACGTAAAACCCGGTTACAGCGGCGGTCATGTTAAAAACCCAACCTACAACGAAGTCTGCACAGGAAACACAGGTCATGCAGAAGTTGTACAGATTACTTTTGATCCGGAAATTGTAAGTTTTTCCGAAATTCTCGAAGTTTTCTTTGTCACTCACGATCCAACTTCGCTCAACCGGCAAGGAAATGATGTGGGCACACAATACCGTTCGGCAATTTTCTATCATTCGGAGAAACAAAAACAAACTGCCCTGGAAATAATAAACGAACTTGAAAAGGAAAAAGCCTACGATAAACCAATCGTAACTGAAGTTACTGCCTTCGATACATTTTATGTAGCCGAAGATTATCATATAAATTATTTTGCCCGAAACAAAAACCAACCTTACTGTCAGTATGTTGTTGCGCCAAAAGTCGAGAAATTCAAAAAGGTTTTTAAGGATAAAATGAAGGTAAAATAAGCATTTAAAAATAGCTGATTCAACTCCAAATCAAAATTTACTGCTTTTGCTTTTCCTCTCAAAACAATTACATTTGAAGCAATCAAAAATAATAACTATTACTTTTGGATTTCAAATTGTAAAAATCAACAATGAAGCAAATATTACTTATTTCAATATTTTTATTGCTGATACTAATTTCCAAAGCCCAAATACTGACAGACAGTAATCTTCCAATTGTTATTATAACAACCGACAACAATCCAAATACCGGTTGGCCAATGGAAATTCCTGACGAACCTAAAGTTTTGGCAACAATGCAAATAATTTTCAGACCTGATGGCTCACGGAACTATATTGCAGACAAGAACAATCCTGAATATCTGAATTACAATGGCAGAATCGGGATAGAAACCCGGGGCTCGTCATCGCAAACGCTTCCCAAAAAACCCTATGGACTCACAACACTTCAGGAAGATAATTTAACAAACAACAATGTTGAAATTCTTGGAATGCCTAAAGAAAATGACTGGATTTTAAACTCTCTTGCTTTTGATCCATCGCTTATCAGGAATTATCTTTCTTACGATTTGGCACGAAGTCTTGGAAATTATGCCGCAAGAGGTAAGTACTGTGAAGTTGTGATAAACGGCGACTACAAAGGGTTATACATTTTTATGGAAAAACTGAAAATCGATTCGGAAAGAATAAACGTCGCAAAAATGACAAATACAAATAATAGTTTTCCGGAATTATCAGGCGGATATGTTATAAAAGCTGATAAAACCACGGGCGGCGATCCGGTATCATGGAGAATGGAATCATACAGTTATACAACCGACTATATATACGAAAACCCAAGTCCGCGTAATATCACAACCAATCAGGCAAATTATATAAAAGGCCTGTTTTCATCGCTTCAGAAAGCTGCTACTGCTCAGAATACTTCGGTTTCAAACGGATACCCTTCCATAATAGATGTGCCCAGTTTTATTGATTTCATGCTCATCAACGAAATAGCTTCAAATTCAGATGCCTATCAAATCAGTACCTATTTTCATAAAGACAGGGGTGGAAAGCTAAGGGCAGGCCCGGTTTGGGATTTTGATCTCACATATGGCAACGACTTGTTTCACTGGGGTCTGGACAGGAGCCACACAAATGTTTGGCAATTTGATAATGGTGATAATACAGGTTCAAAATTCTGGAAAGATTTATACAACAATCCACAATTCAAATGTTATTTGACAAAAAGATGGAACGAGTTGAGCGATAAAAAAGGGCCATTAAATTATTATTCAATTCTTGACCGTATGGATCAGCTTTCAAACGGTATTTCAGAAGCAGCACTCCGGGAAAATAAAAGATGGGGAACTGTACCCAATCAAAGCGGAGAAATTGCCAAAATGAAAGAATGGTTACAGTCACGTTTCAATTGGTTAAATTCAAGGCTAAACAATTATTCATCATGTGCAAATCCTGTACTTCCGCAACTTGTGATATCAAAAATAAATTACAACCCATCACCAGCAGATGAATTTTCAAGTGACGATTTAGAGTTTATTGAAATCACAAATAAGGGCAATCAAACCGCCGATCTGACCGGAGTTTATTTCCGTAATTTGGGAATTTCATTTCAGTTTCCACCAAATTCAACTATTGAGGCTGGCGAAAAACTTTTTCTTGCCGGAAATTCTAATGCGTTTGAAGATTTTTACGGTTTTGTTCCTTTTGATCAGTTTATAAGAAAACTTTCAAACAAATCGGAAAAAATAGTTTTGGCAGATGCTTTTGGAAATGTTATAGATTCGGTGACTTATATGAGCGAAAACCCCTGGCCGGTTGAAGCTGACGGCAACGGATTTTTCCTGGAGTTGACTGATATAAATTCAGATAATAGTGTGGCTGTAAACTGGAAAATTTCATCCGATTTAACAGTTGGTTTGGAAAGCACATTTATTAAACCGTTTGTAGTAATTTATCCTAACCCCGCTCAATCAAAAATAACAGTCAAAAGCAATCATCAGTTTGATTCATTTGAAATATTTGATTTAAGCGGAAGAAAAATAATGGTTCAAAAAGTATTCAACCCAAACAATTTTACAATTGAAATCGAAAAATTAATGCCAGGAATTTTTCTTTTAAAACTGTATTCGGCAAATGGCAATAGCTACATTCAAAAATTCAGTAAAGTACCTTAACAAACTCAACTAATTAAAGCAAAAAAAAAGCTATCCGAATTAACGAATAGCTTTTCAATATTGTAACCCTGTTAATTAAACATTCAGCGTATAACGGTCGAATGCTGTAACAGTTAGTCCTTTATCGTTTTGAGATAAAAACTCCTTGATGCTGATTTTACCATCTTTTACATAAATCTGGTTCAGCAATGTTGATTCCTGGAAGAATTTATTTAAGGCACCCTGTGCAATTTTGTCAAGCATTGCTTCTGGTTTTCCTTCCTGACGGAATTTTTCCTTAGCAATAGCCAATTCTTTTTCAACCACTGCCGGTGAAACAGAATCTTTGTCAACAGCAACCGGAGCCATAGCTGCAACTTGCATAGCAACGTCTTTAGCAACATTAATATCAACGCCAGCTTTGTTAAAACCAACCAGAGTTGCCAGTTTATTTCCCGGATGAATATAACCAATCACAGTTTCGGCATTTATTTTACCATAATACGAAAGTTCTATCTTTTCGCCAATAACACCAGTCTGTTCAGTTACCTGTGCCTCAATTGCCCTTCCGTTCAAATTGATACTTTTTAAGGTTTCCAAACTGTCAGCACTATTTTCAATTGCTGCGTTTAATATACTATCAGCGAAAGCGACAAAGTTTTCATTTTTTGCAACAAAGTCGGTTTCACAATTTAAAACGACCATTGCACCGAATTTTTTATCGGCTGATACTTTTGCCAGAACCACGCCTTCGGCAGCATCCCTATCGGCACGTTTATTGGCTACTAATTTTCCTTTTTCGCGGATAATTTCTACTGCTCTTTCGAAATTACCATCGGCATCAGCAAGAGCACCCTTGCAGTCCATCATCCCTGCGCCTGTTACTTTCCGTAACTTAACTACATCGGCAGTTGTAAACGACATACTAAAATTTCTTTAAAATGTTTTATTATTATTGACCTGATTAATTAGTCAAGATCCTCATCGATATCATCATCAGCTGCTTCAACCGCCTTTAACCTTGTTTTTCTTCTTGGTTTTCTTGGAGCATCTTCTTCCTCTTCCTCAGGCTCAACTGTATCTTTTTCATATTTGCGTTCGCTTAATCCTTCACGGATCGCATCTGTCATAATACCTACAATAAGTTTAATTGATTGTGAAGCATCATCGTTAGCAGGAATAACAAAATCAACATCATCGGGATTTGAGTTTGTATCCACCATAGCAAATACAGGAATTCCAAGGCGTTGAGCTTCGCGTACCGCAATTTTCTCTTTCATAACGTCAACAATAAACAAAGCAGCGGGTAAACGCGAAAGATCAGAAATACTTCCTAACATTTTTTCGAGTTTTGCGTGTTGCCTTGTAATTTGGAGCTTTTCCCTTTTTGACAGGTTGTCCCAGGCAGCATCTTTAGCCAGTCTGTCGATTGACACCATTTTCTTTACTGCTTTCCTGATTGTTGGAAAGTTGGTAAGCATACCACCGGGCCAGCGCTCTGTAACATAAGGCATTCCAACCGCTGTTACCAATTCTGAAACCAAATCCTTGGCCTGCTTTTTTGTAGCAACAAACAGAATCTTGCGTCCTGACTTTGCAATTTGTTTAATTGCAGCAGCAGCTTCATCAATTTTTACTATCGTTTTTTGAAGGTCGATAATGTGGATTCCATTTTTCTCCATAAAAATGTATGGTTCCATGTTAGGATTCCACTTCCTTTTGAGGTGACCAAAATGTGCACCTGCATCTAATAAATCCTGAAAATTTGTTCTTGGCATCTTTTTACTTTTTCTATGTCCTAAAAGCAACTATTGAGTAGTCCCGATTTTCGGGAGTCTCAACCGTTTTAGATCCATATAATGAATAACTAATATTAACGTTTTGAGAATTGGAAACGTTTTCTTGCTTTTGGTTGTCCTGGCTTTTTACGTTCAACTTCACGTGGATCGCGTGTAAGGAAACCAGCGGCTTTTAACTCTTTCCGTGATTCGATATCGATTTCAACCAGCGCCCGCGAAATAGCCAAACGTAAAGCTTCTGCCTGTCCTTTTGGTCCACCGCCATCAAGGTTTACTTTAATATCATATTTTTCCGTAACACCAATCAGGTTTAACGGCTGCAAAACAATGTATTGCAATGTGAGTGACGGGAAGTATTCATTAAACTCCCTTTTATTGACAGTGATATTTCCTTTGCCTTCGCTCAGGTAAATACGTGCAACTGCAGTTTTTCTTCGTCCTAATGTATTAACTAATTCCATTTTGCCTATTTAATCGTATTTAAATCAACAACCTTAGGTTTTTGAGCCTCATGTTTGTGCTCAGCACCTACAACCACATGTACGTTAGTATATAACTTTCTACCTAACCTGTTTTTAGGCAACATACCTTTAATTGCTTTTTCAACAAGCCTTTCAGGATATTTAGCCAAAATTTCAGTGGCAGTTTGAAAACGTTGTCCACCCGGGTAGCCAGTGTGGCGGATATAAACTTTGTCACTCATTTTTTTACCGGTCAATACTACTTTTTCAGCATTAATGACAATTACATTATCACCACAATCAGCATGTGGGGTAAATGACGGTTTGTTTTTACCTCTCAGAATTTTGGCTACTTTACTGGCCAACCGTCCTAAGGACTGACCCTCGGCATCAACTAAAATCCACTCTTTGTTGGCAGTAGCTTTGTTAGCCGAGACTGTTTTATAACTAAGTGTGTCCACTTTATTTATTTTTATTTATTCAGAAACTCTAGATTTTATTTACAGATCAAAGTTTTATCGCAACGGAATAATATTAATAAAAATTATTACTGCAAAGAAAATCAACTATTTACACTCCTTAATATTAAGGACAATAATCGGGACTGCAAAAGTATTCCCTTTTTTCATATTTCCAAAAAATAGTAATTAATTTTTTGAGTTATTAAGTGGTTGTTAACGAAAAGTTTGTCAACAGTTTTTTTGTGTCATTTTATCATATCAAAATCTCTGGTCAGAAAGGAAACTATTTACAAATATTAAACATACCCATGCGAATTTCTGTTTTTCGTAAACCATCATTTTTCTTACTTTTGACCTTTGTAACGGAAGTACAAAATTCTTCGAAAAATTAATATGAAAGAGACAAAACCGAAAAGGTTAAAAAAACGGATTTTCAAATCGTGGATTACTTCGCTGATTAGCATTTCGTTGGTCCTCACTATGTTAGGTTTTCTGGGTATGATAATTGTAAACGGTAGCCAGTTGTCCGATTATGTACGCGAAAAAATAGGCTTTACATTGATATTGAACGAGAATATTAAACCGGCGGAAATAAAGAAACTTCAGGAAAAATTAAATAAAAGCAGCTATGTAAAATCAACGCGCTATATTGACAAAGAAACGGCGAGTAAAGAATTGACTGAACAATTGGGTGAAGACTTTACAGGTTTTCTGGGCTACAATCCGCTTTTTGAATCAATTGAAGTTAAACTCTTTGCAAATTATACTAACGCAGACAGTTTACAATATCTGGAAAAAATATTTCTTTCATACCCACAGGTTGATGAAGTATATTACCAAAAAGATTTGGTTTTGATTATCAATCAAAACATTAAGAAGATAACTTTTTTTGTACTGATTATCAGCGCTCTTCTCACAGTAATTTTTGTTGCTTTGATAAATAACACAATCAGGATTTCGGTTTATTCCCAACGTTTTACAATAAATACTATGCAAATGGTTGGGGCCAGCAACTGGTTTATTCGAAAACCGTTTTTAAAACAAAGCATGCAGATGGGTATTTTCGGATCAATAATAGCCAATTCAATCTTGTTAGCTGGTATTTATTTGTACAGAAAGGAATTACAGGGATTAATTTCTTCGGAAGTTATTTATCCAACAGGTGTAGTTTTTACAACTGTTTTTGTGCTTGGATTGCTTTTTTCTGTATTGTCAACTTTTTTTGCGGTAAACAAATTCCTGAGAATGAAATTTGACGAAATGTTTTATTGACTATCTTTACCCCACTAAAAAAAATAAAATGGTTAAAAGAGAGACAAAAGATAATGCTGGTTTCGCACTTGGAAAAGAAAACTACAAACTAATGGCTGTTGGCTTTATAATAATTGTTATTGGTTTTGTTTTAATGGCAGGTGGCGGCAGTGATGACCCAAACGTTTTTAATCCCGATATTTTTAATTTCCGACGGATAACTCTTGCACCAATTGTTTTACTGTTTGGATTTGCTTTTGAGATTTTCGCTATAATGAAAAAACCCAAAAGCAATAATCAATCTTAATTTAACACTATCAAGGCAAATCAATTTATTTCCCCATTTGTTGTCAGCAATATAGCGTATTTACTATCTTTGCAGCCTGATTTTTGCAAAATAACGCAAACTACTGAATTCTAATTGTTTACAAATGCCTGTATTCAAAAAATCTTATGATTTCGCAAATGGCGAGGTTTTATTGTTCAATAAAGACCTCGAATGGACATCTTTTGATTTGGTTAGCAGGGTTCGAAATACCTTATATAAAAAAACAGGTATCAAAAAATTGAAAGTTGGTCATGCAGGCACACTCGATCCGCTTGCGACAGGACTATTAATTTTGTGCACCGGAAAAGCAACAAAACAAATTGAAATCTATCAGGCTGAGGAAAAGGAATACGTTGCTACCATTAAACTGGGAGCCACAACCCCTTCATTTGACTTGGAAACAGAAGAAGACAGCCAAAATGAATGTTCATTTATTACTGAAGAAATTTTTACAACTGCTTTAGAAAAATTTGTGGGCGAAACAGAACAGGTTCCCCCCGTTTTTTCGGCCGTTAAAGTAAAAGGGAAAAGAGCTTTCAAGTATGCACGAAATGGGGAGACTTTAGAACTTAAATCCAGAAAAATTGTTATCAGAAACATTGAACTGATTTCGTTTAAATTACCAACTGCTGAAATAAAAGTTGTGTGCAGCAAAGGAACTTATATTCGCTCCCTCGCCCGCGATATTGGGGAAGAACTTAAATGCGGAGCATATCTGACAGGATTAACGCGAACACGTATTGGAGATTACAAAGTTGAAAATGCGATGACAGTGTCCGATTTCATAGAAAATTTAAACGCGATTGAAACCAATTGAGCATTACAGCGTTAACATAGTAATTTAAAAGTAAAACCAACTAAAGAATAAAAATACATTTTGTAATTCAGTTTACAGCAATTTATTAAACATAAAAAAATATCATATGAAATTATCAAAATTTAAGTTTGAATTAGATTCTAATAAAATTGCGCTGCATCCTGCCGGAAACAGGGACGAATCAAAATTAATGATTTTAAATAGGGCAAAACGCACTATTGAACACAAACTTTTTAAAGACGTACTTGATTATTTTGATAATAAAGACGTTATGGTTTTTAACAACACAAAGGTTTTTCCTGCACGCTTGTACGGAAACAAAGAAAAAACAGGCGCCGAAATTGAAGTATTTCTTTTACGCGAATTAAACCGGGAACAAAGACTTTGGGATGTTTTGGTTGATCCTGCGCGAAAAATCAGGATTGGCAACAAACTATATTTTGGTGATGACGATTTACTTGTTGCAGAAGTTATCGACAATACAACTTCCCGTGGCAGAACTCTCCGTTTTTTGTTTGACGGGCCTTACGATGAATTCAAAAAAACATTATACGATTTGGGTGAAACACCACTACCCAAATTCATAAACCGACCGGTTCAACCTGAAGATAAAGAAAGATACCAAACCATTTTTGCCAAACATGAAGGTGCGGTTGCTGCTCCGACAGCAGGTTTACATTTCAGCCGCGAACTACTGAAACGCCTTGAAATTAAAGGTGTTGATTTTACTTATCTTACATTGCATGTTGGTTTGGGAAACTTCAGAAGTGTTGATGTTGAAGATTTGACAAAACACAAAATGGATTCAGAACAAATCTGGATTCCTGAAGATGCCTGCAAAGTTGTTAACAATGCAAAAGATCTGAAAAAAAATATTTGTGCTGTTGGAACGACCGTTATGCGTACAATTGAAAGTTCTGTTTCAACGCAGGGTTACCTGAACCCCTATGAAGGCTGGACCAATAAATTTATTTTTCCGCCTTATGATTTTAGCGTAGCCAACTCCATGATTACCAACTTTCATTTACCATACTCCACTTTGCTAATGATGGTTGCAGCTTTTGGCGGATACGACTTTGTTATGGAAGCCTATAAAACTGCATTGAAAGAAAACTACCGGTTTGGAACATACGGAGATGCAATGTTGATAATATAATAGAAGAAGCCCCTCCCTGCCTCCCCGAGGGGAGGAAAAAGAAAACCACGAGAATAGATATCTTCGTGGTTTTTTTGTGAATTTGATTAACTTAGATTTATTCCTCAAATCTGTGAATCTGTGGCGATTTCCTAATAATAAATATTAGGTGCGAATCCCCATCTGATCAATAAAAAAGACAGAATTGTTATCTTGCGCCAAAATTCAAAAAGATGCCAAAATTCAATGTTATTAAGTGTCCGGTATGCGAAGGAAAATCCTTTGAAACGTTTTTAACCTGCACCGATTTTTTTGTTTCCGGGGAAGAATTTCAAATTAAAAAATGTAACTCCTGTGGCTTTAAAATTACTGAAAATATTGAAGATGAAGAAAATATTGGACGTTACTACCAATCAGAGAATTACATATCACATTCAAATACTTCAAAAGGAATTGTAAATTCTGTTTATCATTCAGTTCGAAAATACATGCTTGGCCGAAAAAGACACCTGGTTGAAAAAACAACCGGACTGAGAAAAGGAGAAATTTTGGATGTTGGCACCGGCACAGGTTTTTTCCTGAATGAAATGAAAGAATATGGATGGCAAGTCACCGGCACCGAAAAAAGTAGCGATGCACGTGATTTTGCAAAAAAAGAGTTCAATCTTGATAATCTGCCTTCTGAAAAATTATTCGCATTGAAGGAAAAAAGTTTCGATGTTATCACACTCTGGCACGTTTTGGAACATGTTCATCAACTGAATGAAAACATGGCAACTTTTAACAACCTTTTAAAAAACGACGGAAAATTAATTGTTGCAGTTCCAAACAACGATTCATTGGATGCAAAACACTACAAACAATTTTGGGCAGCATACGATGTACCGCGCCATATCTGGCATTTTGCACCCAAACAAATGAAACTTCTTGCAGAAAAACACGGTTTTAAACTGAATTCTCTTCACACAATGCCATTCGATTCGTTTTATGTTTCGATGCTGAGCGAGAAATACAAAAAATCGAAACTCTCGCTTTTTAAGGGGATTTTCTACGGAAAAATTTCGTGGTTGAACAGCGTTTTAAATCCTTCAAAATGCAGTTCGGTTATTTATGTTTTTGAAAAAAATCAATCCAAAGAATAACAATAAACACTCCCGTTTTTGCTGCCAACAATTAAACTCAGGTTTTTCGCACTTTGCATTGTTTTTCCAATACTGAATTCGGTGGTTCCCTGTAAAGGAAATCCAGGATGTGGTTTCCCTGCTGAATCCAATAAATATATTTGACCTGCTTTTGCATCAACAATCCCGATCTTTTTTGTTTTCGGACCAAAGCGATAAATATTTGGTTGGTTTTGAATAGTATTTGAAAATTTCTGTGTAAACAAAACCGTTCCGTTTTCATCTATAATTGTTAATTCTCTGCCATCAACAAAAACATATTCCAATGCATTGTCGCCATTTAAATCATCGGCAGTAAAAAAGTGTTCGTCATCAAATTTACCGACTTTCTTTTCAGTGTAATTTCCATCAAAATCGATATTGAAAATTGTACCTTTTGTATCAGTGGCAATTATTCCGGGGGTTTTTCCTGAACTTAGTACCAGAGGATTCCGGGAGTTTTCGAATTCGGCTGCAGTTTTTGCAACTGCCTCTCCTTTTCGGTTTTGAATGTAAATTCTGTATCTGTCTTTAAAAACAATATAATCTTTCCCTTTAACCCGAAAATGTTGAACAGGCGTAGTCACCTCCGACTTTGTCCCCTCGAAACCCCAACCTGTCATTATTTTTCCTTCTTTATCGTAAGCATAAACTTTTTTATCCTCACAAGCCACAAAATAGCGATAAATGCGGTTATTATCGTAGTCTAAAACACTTACTCCATTTGTTGCCTTTGCCGGAAAAACAACCGGAAAACCTTCGAGGTTTACACCATTCCGGTCAACTATAAACAGTTTTGTTTTGGTACTGAAAAGGTATTGCAGCTTGCCATTCGCGAGATAATCAATCTGGTAAATTTCACTCATAATCGGTTCGCCAACATCAATGCTCCAGCGGATTTTACCATCGTGGCTGATTTGGTGCAATTTGTTTGATTTGTCCTGCACCACAACTTCGCGAAACTCTTTTTCGCTGTGATTTGTTGTGAAAACCGGTTTTGCAGAAACCCGGCTCCCGACATTGCATTGCCAGGCAGTTTGAGAATCGCCTGAATCCTGTATATTTCCCGCAACACTGCCAGTTTTGTTAGTATTTTCCTCTTCCTGTTTACCATCATCAAAAACCAGGCTGATTTCGTTCTTAAAAACTTCCTTTTCGCCACTCATCTGCCAGTAAACAGCCTGAAGCTTTCGTAAAATGCTTTTTTTCTTTTCCAGTTTTTTTGCCAGGTCGCTGCTTAAAAGTTCATCCGAAAGATTTAAAATACGCCCCATATGAAAATATGAACTGATATTTGATTTGCCATTTACATTACTTTTAGCCCTGTCAAGACGATTTTCAGAAGAAAGATGCTGACTTTCATCCATGTATTGCAGATAATTTTGAAGTCCGGATGAAGTGTTGCAGAACACAAGAAAATCCTTATAAAAAACAGCATATTTTGCCTGTGCCGTATAAAATGGTTTTCCGAGCCAAATCCCAGGAAATGAGGGAAACGGGAATTCATAAATTGTAAATTTCTTTTTTTCATTCAAAGAAAAATCCGCTTTAAAATCCTCAGGCAGCAGGTTCTTTCGGTTTGCATAATTCAATATCATTGAATCGAGAATGTTTTCGGTTTTAGATTTTCCGTTTACGTCGAAAATGAAATAGGTTGTTTTTGTTAAAGTTTCAGTTGGAATATCAGTAACCGCAACAATCATTTCACTCTTTACCATGGTCTGGAATGTTTTTTTAAAACCAATCCGGAGATCGCTTTCCATTTTACCGATTAAATCCTCGCGTTTGTAAAAAGACCCGGCAAGTGAGAAATATTTTTCGAGTTTATCGAAAAAGAGCTTTTTATTAGAAAAAGTAAAACTTGTATAATACGATGTATTTAAAGGAAGTATCTCGCCGGCCCCGGAATGTTGTGGTGCCTGCCCGTGAAAAACTGACAGGAAATCGTTTGTTGAATCATTGGCAACTGTAATTCCCTGAAATAGAATATCGTTGTCATTAAAATCTGCTTCCAATTCGTTCCAGGCTGAAAATCGCTTAAAGTCGCGCACATTTCTGTAGTGGTTCCGTTTAAATTCTTCTCCCCATTCGTTTACTTCAGCCACCGAACTGCTGTTGACATATTCAAGCAGAAAATCGGGAAACAATTGCTGGTTGATATAAAACGCTATATCAGGTTCCGAATCCATTGATTTTGTGATTTTTTCGAAGGAAGGATTTTTTGCAATCCCGGGTTCGGAGAGTTGCAGCAACGACTGCTGCACCAAAACCAAATTCGGGCTGGCAATAACCAAACCATCTGTAAAACAGTAATGAAATGATTTTTTACTGTCGGCAGTTATTGCCGAAGTGATTTTATAACCTGTGTAATCAATCTCGTTATAAGTAAATTCGGGTTCCGGAAAAAGTACGCGCGAAAGGTTTTCAATTGATTTTTGGCGCCCGTTGCTTTCGGCTTTTTGTATCACAAGCGGAGTGAGACTCTTATCTCCCATAAGGCCAAGTGCAATAATAAACCGGTCGGAACGTAATCCATTTTGTATGTCTCCGTTTTCCCTGATTATTGAATCCAGTTTTTCGCCCCAAAATTTAAACCCTTGTATTTTTTCAACGTCAGTCCATTTTTCGAAAAGAGGACTATCAAACGGAATTGATTTAAATGAATTCAGTTCGACAAAAACCGGAACGGAAACCGGAACTGCTGTGTATAAAGAAGTTTCTTTGAAAAAAGATGTTTCACTTTTTGAATAATAAAAAATTGCGGCAACAATTATTAAAACAATGCCAATTGCTATTATCACATTTTTCTTCATAAACTGCTATTTAAAAACCAAATTCTTTTCATTCAAAACAAAAATCAGAATGTAATTGAAAGAAGTTATTTTTGGATATTCAGGACAAAACTACATAATAGCAGGTTTAAAAATATTGCTTTTCAACTTTTTAAATGAAACATTGCTTGTTAATAACCCAATTGATTTTGGCTAAATCTCAAAAAAAAAAAGGTTGGAATAACCCAACCTTTTCGCATTTAGAAATATTTTATTAAAGTGTTTTTGCAACTTCAATTTCGTGGAATGCTTCAATATGATCTCCAACTTTAATATCGTTGAATTTCTCGATATTTAATCCGCACTCATATCCGTTTTTCACTTCTTTTACATCTTCTTTAAATCGTTTTAAACTTCCAAGTGTACCGGTGTAAATTACAATACCATCGCGAATTACCCTAATTTTTGAATTTCGCATTACTTTTCCGTCTCTCACAATACAACCTGCAATGTTACCCACTTTTGTAATGCTGAAAACTTCAAGAACTTCTACTGTTCCAAGAATTTCTTCCTTAATTTCTGGCGACAACATACCTTCCATCGCGGCTTTTATTTCGTTTATTGCGTCATAAATAATCGAGTACAAGCGGACATCGATTTGTTCTTTTTCAGCCAATTTCCGTGCATTTACAGAAGGCCGCACCTGGAACCCAATAACAATTGCCTCGGATGCGGCAGCTAAAAGAATGTCGGATTCAGAAATCTGACCAACAGCTTTGTGTTTGATGTTTACCTGAATTTCTTCAGTCGAAAGTTTTATTAATGAATCAGATAAAGCTTCAATCGAACCGTCCACATCACCTTTCACAATCAGGTTAAGTTCCTGGAAGTTACCGATTGCAATCCTTCGCCCGATTTCATCAAGTGTGATATGTTTTTGTGTACGAAGTCCCTGTTCGCGTGCCAATTGTTCACGTTTGTTTGCAATGTTTCTCGCTTCCCTTTCGTTTTCCATAACATTAAACCTGTCTCCAGCCTGCGAAGCTCCGTTCAAACCAAGAACAATAGCCGGTTCGGCCGGGCCTACTTCGGTTATTTTTTGGTTACGTTCATTAAACATTGCTTTTACGTGACCATAGTACTGACCTGCGATCAACATATCACCAACTCTTAAAGTACCTCCCTGCACAAGCAATGTTGATACATATCCACGCCCTTTGTCAAGCGATGATTCGATAATCGTTCCGTGTGCCTTTTTATTGGCATTGGCTCTCAAATCGAGCATTTCAGCTTCGAGTAATACTTTTTCAAGTAATTCGAGAACACCTGTTCCATGTTTTGCTGAAATATCATGAGACTGGTATTTTCCACCCCATTCTTCAACAAGATAATTCATGTTGGCAAGGCCTTCTTTTATTTTTTCGGGGTTTGCTCCCGGTTTATCCACTTTATTAATAGCAAATACGATTGGAACACCTGCCGCTGCAGCATGATTAATTGCCTCAACTGTTTGTGGCATAATATTGTCGTCGGCAGCTACAATTATTATCGCGATGTCGGTTACCTGAGCACCACGGGCACGCATTGCAGTAAACGCCTCATGACCTGGTGTATCAAGGAAAGTAATTTTTCTTCCGTCATCCAGTTTCACGTGATATGCACCAATATGCTGTGTTATTCCACCTGCTTCACCGGCAATTACATTTGTGTTTCTGATATAGTCTAGCAATGAAGTTTTACCATGGTCAACGTGTCCCATTACTGTAACAATTGGCGAACGCGGCAATAAATCTTCTTCCTTGTCCTCTTCAGATTCAATTGCTTCCTGAATTTCCACACTTACGAATTCAACTTTAAAACCAAATTCATCGGCAACAACGGCCAGTGTTTCAGCATCCAAACGCTGATTGATTGACACAAACAATCCCAGGCTCATACAGGAAGAGATTACCTGGGTAACGCTCACGTCCATCATTGTAGCAAGTTCGGCAACCGATACAAACTCGGTAACTTTCAGTATTCTTTGATCTACAAGGTCCCTCTCAAAATCAGCCTGCATTCTTTCTGAATAAGCAGCCCTTTTGTCGCGCCGGTGTTTCGAACCTTTAGATTTTCCTTTGGTTGTTAACCGTGCAAGTGTATCTTTAATTTGCTTTTGTACATCCTCTTCGTTGACTTCTTTTTTAAGCAGCCTTTTTTTCTTATCTCCGCCACGATTTTGCAGAGGAGGCTGACCTGATCCCTGTTTGTTTACAACAAAGTTACCTTTGGGTTTATCTCCGGGTTTGCGATCAACCACAACTTTGCCATTCTCCTTTGATATTCTTTTTCTTCGTTTTTTACGGTTTCCACCCTGTTCGCCTTGTTCCTTCTTCTCTTCGGGCAAATTTATTTTACCCAGAACAGTAGGCCCGTTTAATTTTACAACATTTGTCCTAATGACATTGTCATTCTCTGATTTTGGAGCTTCAGGTTTTTGCTCACTTTGTTTGGTAATAATTATTTTGTTACGCTCTTTGCGTTCTTTTTCTTTTTCCTCTTTTGATTTTTTAGCAGGTCGGGTTCTTTGATTAATGTTTTTCAAGTCAATCATTCCCACTACCTTAACCTCTTCAACATTAGAAACCCGAGGGTTATGAACATATATTTCAACTTCTGGAGTTGTAGTTTTTTCAGGAACCTCTTCTTTCGGAACTTTAGGCTCATTTTCGTCTTTTACCACTTCCTGTTTGACTGGTTTCACTTCTTCTGGTTCCTTTTCTGCTTCAGGCTCAGGTTGTTTTTCAATTTTAATTTCCGGTTCTTTTTCAACTTTTGGCTCAACAGGTTTTTCCAACGGCCTTTTTTCAACTTCAAATTTCTTTTTGGGTTTTTGGCTGGCATTGAGGTCGATTTTACCGACCACCTTAAATTTATTTATATTCTCTACCGGAATAATCACCTCTTCAACTATAATTTCTTTCTTTTCAGGCACAACTTTCGGGGCAGGTTTTTCTTCTGTTTCCTCTTCCTCAAAATCATCGTCAATGTCATCGATAGAAATACTTTCCTTTTTCGGACGATGACTTTTTAAGCTGATTTTTTCCGATTCCTTTTTAATTGAAATATCAGTTTTATACTCTTTTTCAATGAGTTGCACAGCTTCTGCATTGACCTTTGTATTTGGGTTCGTATCGATATCCTTGAAACCCTTTTTATGCAAGAAATCGACAATGGTATGAATCCCTACATTGTATTCTCTTGCAAGTTTACTAAGTCTTATTGTGTTGCCATCTACCATAAAAATCCTTTTTCTAATCTATATATAACTGTCATGTTTTGAATGCAATATTAACAAAAAGCCAACTTACAACCTTACATCGACTGTTTTTATTCAAATTCCGATTTCAAAATCCTCAATACCTCATCAATTGTTTCTTCTTCCAAATCGGTGCGTTTGATAAGTTCGGCCCTCGAAATATTCAATACATTTTTTGCCGAATCGCAACCAATTCCTTTAAGAGCATCAATTACCCAGCTTTCAATTTCATCGCCGAATTCATCGAGGTTAACATCTTCATCGTCTTCTTCCATTTCGCGATAAACATCAATTTCGTAGCCTGTTAGCTGGCTTGCAAGCCTGATATTTAAACCGCCTTTACCAATTGCCAATGAAACTTCTTCAGGTTTTAAATATACTTCGGCACGTTTTGCATCTTCGATTATTTTTATCGAATTTATCTTTGCAGGGTTTAAAGCCCTTTTTATGAACAACTGGTTATTTGCCGAATAATTTATGACGTCAATATTTTCGTTTCTTAGTTCGCGGACAATACCGTGAATCCGTGATCCTTTCATACCTACACAAGCTCCAACAGGATCTATTCTTTCGTCATACGATTCAACTGCTACTTTTGCACGTTCGCCCGGAACCCTGACTATTTTTTTAATTGTTATCAGTCCGTCAAAGATTTCAGGAATCTCAAGTTCAAATAACCTTTCCAAAAATGCTGGTGCTGTGCGCGACAAAATAATCAGTGGGTTATTATTTCTCAGTTCAACTTTATAAACAATTGCACGAACATTATCGCCTTTTCTAAAATAATCTGAGGGAATTTGTTCTGATTTTGGAAGTATTAATTCGTTTCCTTCGTCATCCAAAATAAGTATTTCTTTTTTCCAAACCTGGTAAACTTCGCCTGTAACAATGTCGCCAATTTTCGATTTGTATTTTCCGTAAATATGATCCTTTTCTAGTTCAAGAATTTTACTGGCAAGATTTTGCCTGAGATTTAAAATTGCTCTTCGTCCAAAGTCAACAAATTTTACTTCATCGGTAACATCTTCACCAACTTCGTAATCGTCATCAATTTTCAATGCATTTGTTAACGTAATCTGTTTGTTCGGATCTTCCAATTTGTCGTCTTCAACTACAGTTCTGTTCCGCCAGATTTCGAAGTCACCTTTATCGATATTAATAATAACATCAAAATTTTCATCAGTACCAAATTGTCTGATAAGTACACTCCTGAATACATCTTCAATAACACTCATCATTGTGGCCCTGTCGATGTTTTTCAACTCCTTGAATTCAGCAAATGAATCAATCAGGTTAATATTTTCCATACTTCAAATCAATTTTATTTAAATGAAATAACTGCTTTCGCACTTTTTATTTCGTCGTATTTTAAATGATGCTGTTTAACTACCAACTGCTTTTTTTTCTGTCCTTCCAATCGTTCATGGGCCGATGTTTCCAAGACAAATTTGTCATTGTCAGCTTCCAGAATTATTCCTTCAAGTTTTTCCTCATCACATGTTTTCACTTCTACAGGTTTTCCCACGTATTTTTTATACTGCTGCGTAACCTTAAAGCTTTCAGTAAGTCCCGGGGAGGAAACCTGCAATTCAAAATCCTCCTCTTCGCGGTCGAAACTGTGTTCAACATGGCGGCTGATTGCAATACACTGATCAATTGTTAAACCCTGAAAACTATCGACAAAGATGCTTATAACATTACGTTCGTTCACGCTGATTTCCACCACGAACATCTTGTCGTCGAGCATTTCTTCAACCAACCTTTTTACCGTTTCTCTATCAATCATTACTTACCTCCAACAAAATAGGGAACCAGAGGCTCCCTAAAACATGTTTTAGAAAAATCACCGCAAAAGTAGTAATTTTTCGAACAAAAACAAATATTAACTGCTTTATAAAAAGCTGATTTTAAAGAATAAATAACTCTCGATTATATTAACATTACAACAAATAATATTGAGTTGTTAATTGATGCTATTAGCAAAAAATAAAAAGCTTGATTCAGGTTTGTTAAAGTTTTATACTTTTGATAATTCAGAACAAAATAAATTTGTGATTCATAAACAGATAAATAAGAAAAAGATTATTAATGACCCTGTTTTGGGGTTCATAAATCTTCAATCCGAATTAATTTTCGACTTAATAGAACATCCTATATTTCAACGGCTTCGAAGGATAAGACAACTTGGCCTTTCATATTTGGTATTTCCAGGAGCAAATCATTCGCGTTTTGAACATGCACTTGGTGCAACACATTTAATGCGACAGGCAATTCAGGTTTTACGCCTTAAAGGACATGTAATTACCGAAACAGAAGCAGAAGCTGTAACCGCTGCAATTTTGTTGCATGATATCGGACATGCACCATTTTCGCATGTTTTGGAAAACACGCTTGTTGAAATTCCGCATGAAGAAATTTCGTTGTTGCTGATGAACCAGTTAAACGAGCATTTTAATGGAAAGCTTGATTTAGCTATTCAGATTTTTACAAACCGGTATAAAAAGCATTTTTTGCATCAGTTGGTTTCAAGCCAGTTGGATATGGACAGACTTGATTACCTGAACCGCGACAGTTTTTTTACAGGAGTTGCTGAAGGTACAATAGGCGTTGAAAGAATTATTAAAATGCTGAATGTATGGGACGATCAGTTGGTCGTTGATGAAAAAGGCATTTACTCAATCGAAAAATTTTTGATTTCGAGGCGCTTAATGTATTGGCAGGTTTATCTTCACAAAACGGTGGTTTCGGCTGAAAATCTTTTAATTAATATTTTAAAAAGGGCTAAAGAACTTGTTTCTGAAGGTGTAAAGATTTATTCAACACCAACTTTACAGATATTTCTTGAACACAATTTTACAACTGCCGATTTTAAAAATAATATTGAAATAAAAGGCAAAAACATTTTAGATTGGTTTTCACTTTTAGACGATAACGATATTTCAATTTCAATTAAAGAGTGGCAATCAAATGCTGATCTTGTCCTTTCTTTTCTTGCAAAAAGCCTTAATAACAGAAAGTTGTTCAGAATTCAGCTTTTTCCAGCGCCAGTATCAAAAACTACTGAGGAAAAAATTCAGAAAAAAATTACAGCCGAAATAACAGTCGACAACAGGCAAATTAATTACTTTCTAATGACCGGTGAAATAACAAATAACGCATACGATAAACACAATGAGAAAATTCTTGTTTTAGATAAAGCCGGAAAAATAAAAGATATGCAGCAGGCATCGGATATTAATTTAAATGCTTTAACCAAAACTGTCAGGAAGTATTTTGTGTGTTATCCGAAAGAATTGGACATTTATTAGTTTACTATTATATTTGCACCGCCTAAAAAACAAAAAATGGAATTTAAAGTTACAGACATTGCTAAATTTCTGGATGGTGAAATAGTTGGAGATGAAAATATTAGAATATCTAATGTTTCAAAAATTGAAGAAGGAAAACCAGGAACTTTGGCATTTCTGGCCAATTTAAAATATGAGAATTTTCTTTATACAACAAATGCTTCGGTAGTTTTGGTAAACAAAACTTTCATTCCAAAAGAAAACGTTAATGCAACCTTAATAAAGGTAGATGATGCTTATCAGGCATTTGCGTCATTGCTTGATTTATACGTGCAGTCCAAATCGTTATTAAAAACAGGCATTGAACAACCAAGTTATATTGATTCTACAGCAAAAACAGGAAATGATATATATGTTGGCGCTTTCGCCTATGTAGGAAAAAATGCAAAAATCGGGAACAATACAAAACTGTATCCTCAGGTTTATATTGGCGACGATGTAACTATTGGCAATGATTGTATTATTTACGCAGGAGCTAAAATATACAGTGATTGTGTTATTGGAAACAGGTGCATTATACATTCGGGAGCAGTAATTGGCTCTGATGGTTTTGGGTTTGCCCCACTGGAAAATGGAAACTATAAAAAAATTGCGCAAATAGGAAATGCTGTTTTGGAAGATGATGTTGAAATTGGCGCAAATACAACAATTGATTGTGGTACTATGGATTCAACAATTGTAAGAAAAGGAAGTAAAATTGACAATCTTGTTCAAGTTGGCCATAATTGTGAAATTGGAGAAAACAATGTAATAGCAGCGCAGTCAGGACTGGCAGGAACTTCAAAAGTTGGAAAAAACTGTAAATTTGGCGGACAAGTAGGTCTTGCCGGCCATTTAACCATAGGCGATAATGTTTTTATTGGAGCACAATCAGGCGTTGCCAAATCAGTAAACAGCAATCAAATTATACTGGGCAGCCCGGCAATTGAAATAAAAGAAGCAATAAGAGCAATAACAGTATATAAAAACTTACCGAAACTTCGGGATGAAGTTATTCAACTTCAAAAGGAAATAAAATCTTTAAAAGAACTCAAAATAAATTCCGAGAACTAAAGTATGTCTGTAAAACAAAAAACACTGGCAAATTCATTTACAATTAATGGGGTTGGTTTACACACAGGTGTTGATGTTACAATGAATTTCTTGCCGGCACCTGAAAACCACGGGTTTAAATTTAAAAGAATAGATATTGAAAATCAACCAATAATTGAAGCAGATGTCGATTTGGTTATAGACACTTCCAGGGGAACCTTACTTGAAAAAGATGGCGTCAGGATTGGAACAATTGAACACGCACTTGCTGCATTAATTGGAATGGACCTTGACAACGTTTTAATTGAAGTAAATAACGAAGAAGCCCCAATTATAGATGGTAGTTCATTATATTTTGTGGAAGCCATTGAAAAAGCAGGGATTGTTGAACAAAATGCAGAACGGGATTACCTGATTATCAAAGAAAAAATTGAAATTTTTGACAAGAAATCAGGAGCTCTTATCACAGCGCTTCCTGATGATGAATATCGGTTAAACATTACAATTTCTTTTAAATCGAAAGTGCTTAACAATCAATATGCAACTTTAGATTCGATAAAGAATTTTAAAACTGAAATTGCCAACTGCAGAACATTTGTTTTTCTGCATGAGTTGGAGTTTTTGCTTAATCACAATCTTGTAAAAGGTGGTGATCTCGACAACGCAATTGTTATAATAGATAAAGATATCACTCAAACAGAACTAAATCGTTTGGCCGATTTATTTCACCACAAACATGTTGAAGTAAAGCCACAGGGAATATTAAATAACCTTGAACTGCACTACGACAATGAATGTGCACGGCATAAACTACTCGACGTAATTGGTGATTTGGCTTTATGCGGAAAACATATTAAAGGAAGAATTATAGCTTCGAAACCCGGACACGGACCGAATACAATTTTTGCTAAAGAACTAAAAAAAAGCATCAAACAAGCTGAAGAAAAAGTTCCTTTTTATGACCCAAATATTCCTCCGTTACTCGACATAAACAAAATAAAAGAACTACTTCCTCACCGATATCCATTTTTACTGGTCGATAAAATTATTTGTAAAACAGATATGCAAATAATTGGCATAAAAAACGTAACAGCAAACGAACCGTTTTTTGACGGACATTTTCCGGGAGAACCAGTTATGCCAGGTGTTTTGCTCGTTGAAGCAATGGCACAAACAGGTGGGTTACTGGTTTTAAGCCAGTTGGAAGGCAAATTCTCCACCTATTTTGTTCGTATTGACAATGTTAAATTCAGAAAAAAAGTTGTTCCGGGTGATACTCTAATTTTTAAATTAATCTTAGTTTCGCCCATTCGAAGAGGAATTGCTCTGATGAAAGGAATTACTTTTGTTGGAGATAAAATTGTTGCCGAAGGCGAATTCATGGCACAAGTTGTAAAACAAAACGAAAACAATTAAGAAAACTATGATGAAACAACCATTAGCATATGTTCATCCAGATGCAAAAATTGCTGACAATGTTGTAATTGAACCATTTGTAACTATCGATCAGGATGTAGTGATTGGTGAAGGAACCAGAATTGGATCAGGAGTAACCATTTTGCCCGGAACCAGAATCGGGAAAAACTGCAAAATTTTTCCAGGCGCAGTAATAGGTGCCATTCCCCAGGATTTAAAGTTCCGTGGTGAATATTCTACAGTAGAAATTGGAGACAACAACACAATTCGCGAATTTGTTACAATTAATCGTGGTACAGCGGCAAAAGGAAAAACTGTTATTGGCAATAATAATCTAATTATGGCCTATGTACACATTGCACACGACTGTGTTGTAGGCAACAATTGCATCCTTGTGAACAACACCCAACTTGCGGGCGAAGTAATTATCGATGACTTTGTAATATTAGCAGGAATGGTTGCCGTCCATCAGTTTTGTCATGTTGGATCGCATGTAATGATTGCCGGAGGTTCACTCGTAAGAAAAGATGTACCACCTTTTATCAAAGCAGCTCGCGAGCCTCTTTCTTATGTTGGCATTAACTCAATCGGACTGCGCAGAAGGAATTACTCCAACGAGAAAATCCGTGAAGTTCAGGACATTTACCGTTATATTTACCAAAAAGGTTTGAATACCTCACAAGCCGTTGAAATTATTGAAGCCGAGATGCCCGCAACACAGGAAAGAGATGAAATTTTGCTTTTTGTGAAAGACTCAAAAAGAGGAATTATCAGAGGTTACTTCCCTGATTAATTAGTGAAAAAATATTTTAAATTGAAACTCTGGTTGATGACCAGAGTTTTTTTATTTCCCATGCTCCCACCCCTGCGCAACCAGCGGAATTGCAGAACCTGCACCGGTAATCAAATTCACTCCTTCAGCAACTTCGGTCATGTGACCGATAATCGTAAAATCAGGATCGTTTTTAACTTTTTCGTAATCGCTCAAAGGAAGCGTAAAAAGAAGTTCATAATCTTCTCCACCGTTCAATGCCGCAACTAATGGATTGATATTCATTTCTTCAGCCATTTTTTTAGTCTGAAAATCGAGAGGTATTTTATCTTCAAAAATATTGCAACCCAAATTTGAGTTTTTACACAGGTGATGAATTTCTGAAGAAAGTCCGTCGGAAATATCAATCATTGACGATGGTTTTATACCAAGCTTTTTAAAAGCCAACACAATATCTATGCGTGCTTCGGGCTTTAATTGACGTTCTAAAATATAGTCGAAACCCGTGAGTTGGGGCTGCATATTTTCGTTTACTTTAAATACTTCATTTTCGCGCTCCAGCAGTTGTAATCCCATATATGCGCCTCCCAAATCGCCTGTAACACATAGTAAATCAGTAGGTTTTGCACCACTTCGCAAAACAACATTCTCTTTTTCAACTTCACCTAAAACAGTTATACTGATCGTTAAACCTGTTAAAGAACTGGTTGTGTCACCACCTACCAAATCAACGCCATATTTTTCGCAGGCAAGATGAATTCCTGAATATAATTCTTCAACCGCCTCAACCGAAAATTTGCCTGACAAAGCGATATTTACAACAACCTGTTTTGGAATAGCATTCATCGCACAAACGTCGGACAAATTAACTACTACGGCCTTGTAACCCAGATGCTTTAAAGGAACATACATGAGGTTAAAATGTATTCCTTCTGTTAACAAATCCGATGATACTACTATCTGTTTTTCTGCATATTCCAAAATAGCAGCATCATCGCCAACACCTTTAACGGTACTGCTGTTCTTAATTTTAATATTTTTTGTAATGCGGTCAATCAGGCCAAATTCGCCCAGTTCAGCAATATTAGTTTGTTTCATTTCTTTCTTCATTATTAATTTCAGAC
>DAOPKR010000018.1:2930-6269 GCA_035391305.1 Draconibacterium sp. | reverse complement strand
AGGATAAATGCGGCAAACACGGGCCAGTTTGAACGTACGTTAATTGTTGCCGACGACGATAGTTATGTTAGTTACCTTGAAGGGTGTACAGCTCCAATGCGCGATGAGAACCAGTTGCACGCAGCAGTAGTTGAAATAATAGCTCTCGATCGTGCTGAAGTAAAATATTCGACGGTACAAAACTGGTACCCTGGAGATAAAAACGGAAAAGGTGGAATTTACAACTTTGTTACCAAGCGTGGAATTTGCAGGGGTGTTTCCTCAAAAATAAGTTGGACTCAGGTTGAAACCGGTTCGGCAATTACATGGAAATATCCAAGTTGTGTTTTGCTTGGCGATAATTCAATTGGTGAATTTAATTCGGTTGCAGTTACAAATAACCGCCAGCAAGCCGATACGGGTTCAAAAATGATTCACATTGGAAAGAACACAAAAAGCACAATTATTTCGAAAGGAATTTCTGCAGGTAAAAGCGACAATTCGTACCGTGGTCTTGTAAAAATTATGCCCGGTGCAAAAAATTCGCGCAATTTTTCGCAGTGCGATTCGCTCCTTTTAAACGATACCTGCGGTGCACACACTTTCCCATATATCGAAGTTGGAAATAAATCATCGGTTGTTGAACACGAGGCTACTACTTCAAAAATTGGTGAAGACCAGATTTTCTATTGCAATCAGCGCGGAATTGATACCGAGAAAGCGATAGGGATGATTGTTAACGGTTACGCAAAAGAAGTGCTAAATAAGCTTCCTATGGAATTTGCTGTTGAAGCGCAAAAATTGTTGCAAATTAGTTTGGAAGGAAGTGTAGGTTAACAACGCCTTTTCAACGCCTCTGCGGTGTAAGGGAAAATAAAAGAAATTTAAAATAACATAAAAAAAATTATACGGGTAGAAAGTCATAGTACTTGCTACTCACAATCTCAAATCTGTAAAATGCTATCAATAAAAAATTTATACGTTTCTGTTGAAGGACAGGAAATTTTGAAGGGAATCAACCTTGAAGTTAAAGCCGGAGAAGTTCACGCGATCATGGGACCAAACGGTTCGGGAAAAAGTACATTGGCTAACGTTTTGGCCGGAAAAGAAGAATATGAGGTAACTGCAGGTGAAATCACTTATTTCGAAGAAGATTTGCTTGAAAAATCGCCCGAAGACCGTGCAAAAGAAGGTATCTTTTTAAGTTTTCAGTATCCGGTTGAAATACCGGGTGTTCCGATGGTTAATTTTCTGAAAACCGCTGTTAACGAACACCGCAAACACAGAGGTGATAAAGAACTTACTGCCGGAGAGTTCCTGAAACTGATGCGTGAAAAAATGGATATGGTCGACATGCACCCTCAACTTACAAATCGTTCGGTTAACGAAGGTTTTTCTGGTGGTGAAAAGAAAAAGAACGAGATTTTTCAAATGGCACTGCTTGAACCAAAATTAGCTGTGCTCGACGAAACCGATTCTGGACTTGATATTGACGCGCTAAAAACTGTAGCCCATGGTGTTAACATGCTCAAATCGAATGGAAATGCAACAATCGTTGTAACTCACTATCAGCGCCTTCTCGATTATATTGTCCCCGATTTTGTTCACGTTTTATTTAACGGGAAAATTGTAAAATCGGCTGGAAAAGAACTCGCTTTTGAATTGGAGGAAAAAGGCTACGATTGGATTAAAAAAGAAAACGAAAATTAAAAATGACTGTTATTGTTGAAAAAGCGGACTTAACGCTAAAATATATCGCACACTACAACGACCTGAAAGAATTGCTTTTCAAAGAGTCGTCAGACATTATTAATGTCAGGAGAAAAAAGGCGTTTCAGGATTTTGTTTCCCAGGGAATACCAACACGGAAAAATGAAAATTACAAATACACAAATTTGCAACCTCAGTTTGCGCCCGATTATAAATTTGTTATCCAAAGAGAAGAAACCGACGCTAATTTAACAGAGATTTTCAAATGTAATGTTCCTCAAATAAACACCCATTTAAACCTGACTTATAATGGTTGGTTCTACGAAAAGAACGTTAAATCAGGCGTTTTACCGCAAGGAATAATTCTGGATAGCCTTGAAAATATGGCAAAAAACAATCCTGAACTTGTGCAAAAATATTATGGAAATATAGCAGAAACAGAAACTGATGCACTTGTTGCTTTAAATACTGCCTTTGCAAAAGATGGTTATTTCCTTTTTGTTCCTAAAAACGTAATATTTGAGAAACCGATACAAATAATAAACCTGTTAAAATCTGACAGCGACACTTTCTCAACACAGCGTAATCTTATTATTATTGAAGCGGGTGCAAGTGCACAATTGATTTTGTGCGATCACACGCTTAATTCGAATCGGTATTTCAGTAATTCGGTTACAGAAATTTTTGTTGAAGAAAATGCAAATATTGATTATTATACAGTTCAAAACCAACATAATAATTCAGCAAGTGTAAACTCAGTTTTTATTCAGCAGGAACGAAATTCGAATGTTACCTCACATACCGTGTCTCTGCACGGAGGATTTATCCGCAATAACCTTAAAATAAAAATAAACGGTGAAAACGCGGAAGCAAACATGTTTGGAATGGCATTTTTAGATAAAAGCCAGCATATTGATAATGCAACTCAGGTTATTCATGCAAAACCACATTGCCAAAGCAACCAAATTTACAAATATGTTTTGGACGATAAATCGACAGGAGCATTTTCCGGAAGGATTCATGTAGCGCGCGACGCACAAAAAACAAACGCATTCCAGCGAAACAACAATTTACTGCTTACCGACATTGCAACTATGCAAACAAAACCTCAGCTCATTATTGATGCGGATGACGTAAAATGCAGTCATGGTGCAACTGTTGGACAAATTGATGAAGAAGCATTGTTTTACCTGCGTGCCCGCGGTATTGATGAAGACAAAGCACGAATGATGATGATGAATGCTTTTACGCACGAGGTTGTTCAGCAAATAAAAGTAGATGCACTTCGTGAACGGATTGACGAGCTGATAGAAAAAAGATTAAACGGCGAAATTGCGCTTTGTCACGAATGTGATTATAACTGCGAATGTTGAAATACGATATAAATAGAATACGAAGCTTTTTCCCTGTCCTGCTTCAAAAAGTATATAATAAACCTTTTATTTATTTCGACAGCGCTGCTTCATCCCAAAAACCAGTTCAGGTTTTAATGAAAGAGGAGCAGTTGCACAACGATTACTACGGGAACATTCATCGGGCCGCGCATTTTATGGCTGACAAAGCCACCGTAGAATTTGAAGCAGTACGCGATAAAATAAGGGAATTTATAAATGCTGAAAGCCGCGAGGAAATTATTTTCACAAAAGGTAC
>DAOPKR010000018.1:0-2830 GCA_035391305.1 Draconibacterium sp. | reverse complement strand
AATCAACCCAATATCAGAAATAACAAAAATTGCACATGAGCAAAACATTGCTGTTTTTGTTGATGGTGCTCAGGCAGCACAACATTTACAAATCAATGTTCAAAAACTTGACGTTGATTTTTATGCATTTTCTGCCCATAAAATGTATGGACCAAATGGAGTTGGTGTGTTGTTTGGGAAAAAACACTGGCTCGAACAAATGCCTCCATATCAGGGTGGTGGCGAAATGATTTCAGAAGTTTCATTTGAAGGAACAACTTTTAACGAACTTCCTTATAAATTTGAAGCTGGTACACCTAATATTACAGGTGTGATTGCTTTTGGCGCTGCAATTGATTTTATCAATGATATCGGGCTTAAAAATATCGCTGAATGGGAAAATCAATTACTGGAATACTTCAATACTCAATTAAAACAAATCGCGGGATTAAAAATTTATGGTAATGCTCCTGAAAAATCAGGTGTAATTTCTTTTAATGTTGAAGGAATACACTCTTATGACCTGGGAATGCTCCTTGACAAAATGGGAGTTGCAGTCAGAACAGGCCATCTTTGTGCCGACACAGTAATGCAACACTTTGAAATACAGGGCTGTGTTCGGATTTCTTTTGGAATGTACAACACGAAGGAAGAAATTGATAATTTTATGGAGGCATTGAGAAAGGTTCTGTCGATTCTCAAAATGGAATAAAGAAAAAATAAAATAAAAAATCCGGCTCAAGTGAACCGGTTTTTTTATCTACAAATCACACCAACACGTTGACGTACAATATTATTAATGAAATTTAATAGTTCATTTCCTTTATTTCGAAATAAGCCTGTGGATGCTGGCAGGCAGGACAAATATTTGGCGCTACTGTACCTTCATGTAAAAATCCACAGTTTCTGCATTTCCAGATTACTTTATCGCCGCGTTTGAAAACTTTACCTTCTTCAATATTATTATATAAAGTACGGAACCTTTCTTCGTGCGCTTTTTCAACTTTGGCAATCAAGTTAAAAACCAAAGCTACTTCTTTAAATCCCTCTTCCTGCGCAATTTTAGCAAATTCAGGATAAAGTTCAGTCCACTCCTCGTTTTCGCCTTCGGCAGATGATTTGAGGTTTTCCAAAGTTGTGCCTATTTTCCCGGCAGGAAATGTAGCAGTAATTTCAACCATACTTCCTTCGAGGAATTTGAAAAAACGTTTAGCATGTTCCTTTTCGTTTAAAGCAGTTTCGGCAAAAATTGCGGCAATTTGCTCAAGTCCTTCTTTTTTAGCCTGACTGGCAAAATAGTCGTAACGCATTCGGGCCTGCGATTCGCCGGCAAATGCTTTTAATAGGTTTTGTTCTGTTTTTGTCCCTGATAATGAATTCATATTAGATTGATTTTTGTTTTTAACGTGCTAAAATTACAAAAATCAAGTTTCAGGATTTTATTAAAATTATTTTTGATATCAATTTTGAACCTTTCTTAATTAAGTGTCAGTAATTTCGTTGTCAATAATTAATATTTTTAGAACTTTGTAACCTTTATACAAAGAATAATGACAATAGAACAGGTACAACAGGAAATAATTGAAGAGTTTTCGGTTTACACCGACTGGATGGATAAATACGGATATTTGATTGAATTGGGAAATGAATTAAAGGAATTGGATGCGAAAGAAAAAATCGACCAGAATTTAATAAAGGGGTGTCAGTCAAGGGTTTGGTTAGTTGCAGAATTAGAAGATGGAAAAATAAATTTCCGAGGTGAAAGCGATGCTGTAATTGTGAAAGGACTGGTTGCACTTTTATTGCGAGCTGTTTCAGGCAGGACTCCGGATGAGTTAATTGACAACGAACTTCATTTTATTGATGATTTAGGATTAAAACAGCATCTTTCGCCAACACGGTCGAATGGTTTACTGGCAATGGTAAAACAAATTCGGTTATATGCTGTTGCTTATAAAAAAATAGCAGGATAAGGAGAAGGAGATATAAAGATGGACAAAAGGATTGATTTAATAATAAATAACCTCAAAGAGGTTTACGACCCGGAAATACCGGTTAATGTTTACGATTTAGGTTTGATTTACAATGTTGATATCGATGAAAGCAATGTTAACATTGTGATGACATTAACGGCACCCGGCTGCCCGGTGGTTGACATACTTATTGATGATATTACTGCTGCTGCACGGGCGGTTGACGGAATTGAAAATGTAAATGTTGAACTCACATTTGATCCCCCCTGGGATAAATCGATGATGAGCGAAGAAGCCCGTTTGGAACTGGGATTCTTTTAAGATTCCCTTTTTGAAAACTTCATGGGCGATGAAACAAATTATTTAATTCATCATCTTTTCATTACCTCATGTTTTGCTATAAAATCAGGATCAATTTCAACTCCTGAACCAGGCCTAGTTGGAATAATTACAATACCCTCATTACTATTCAGTTCAGAAGTTTCACATTTCAAAGGAATTTCCCTGTTAAATCCTCTTAATTTTTGAAACATATCTTGATTTCGAATTACCGACACGAATATATCATATACATATAACTAAAATATTAGGCGTACAAAGTATCCCTAATTTTTCCGCCATCCTGACTAATTTATTTGAACGAATCATTCCACCTAAATAAAATATATAGGGTTGAACAATATCGTGTGTCGATTTATTAACCATCTGGAATTGTGCATACTGGGTTCCTGATTTCATCCTGCGACTGGAATTTTAAATTGTTATAAAAACTTCAAAAACGGGCAAAAAAAAGGCAGCTTCTACAAGCTGCCTCAAAGCCATGAAAACAATTAAACAATGTTCAGAAAACAGAAAACTAGAAACAATTAAATCGTCAT
>DAOPKR010000017.1:36984-52428 GCA_035391305.1 Draconibacterium sp. | reverse complement strand
AGAAAAAATGAGCAGCAAAATAGTAGCAATAGTTGGAAGGCCAAACGTAGGAAAATCAACACTGTTCAATCGCCTGGTGGAACAAAGAAAAGCAATAGTTGATGAAACAGCAGGCGTAACCCGCGACAGAAATTACGGAAAAGGTGAGTGGAATGGCGTTGAGTTTTCAGTTATCGACACGGGTGGATATGTAGTAAACTCAGACGATATTTTTGAGGCTGAAATTAACAAACAGGTTCATCTTGCAATTGATGAAGCTGATGTGATTTTATTTGTGGTTGATGTTGAGTCGGGCATAACTGACCTTGATGACGCAGTTGCAGGAATATTGAGAAGAGGCAAAAAACCAGTTATTGTTGTTGTAAACAAAGTAGATAATAACAACCGGATATTGGATGCCCAGGAATTCTACAGTCTGGGATTGGGCGAAATTTATTGTATTTCATCGATGACCGGCAGCGGAACCGGTGAAATGCTGGATACAATGGTTGAACTTCTGCCAAAAACAGAAAATACTGATGAGGAATCAGAATTGCCGCATATATCGGTAGTTGGCCGCCCAAATGTTGGTAAATCATCGTTTGTGAATGCACTGATTGGCACAGAACGGAACATTGTAACTGACATTGCCGGTACAACCCGCGATTCAATTCATACCCGCTACAACAAATTTGGCCACGATTTTATGATTGTTGACACAGCCGGGTTACGTAAAAGGGCCAAAGTGCAGGAAGATCTTGAATTTTATTCAGTTTTGCGTTCTGTGCGGACAATTGAAAGTTCTGATGTTTGTTTGTTGTTAATTGATGCTGAACGTGGTGTTGAAGCGCAGGATGTTACCATTTTTAACCTCATTTTAAAGAATAAAAAAGGGGTGGTTATTTTGGTTAACAAATGGGATTTGATTGATAAAGAAACAAATTCAACAAAAAAGTTTACCGAAGAAATAAAAGAAAAAATAGCGCCATTTACCGACGTGCCAATACTTTTTATTTCGGCATTAACAAAACAGCGGGTGCACAAAGCTTTGGAAACTGCCATTGAAGTTTATAACCGCCGTCAGCAAAAAATAAAAACTTCAGATTTAAATGAATTATTGATTGAGGCTGTTGAAAAACAGAGTCCGCCGTCAGTAAAGGGAAAATACATTAAAATTAAATATGTGACTCAGCTTCCATCGCAAACCCCGTCGTTTGCGTTTTTTGCCAACTTGCCACAATACATAAAAGAACCGTACAAACGATATCTGGAAAACCAAATACGGGAACATTTTAATTTTTCAGGAGTACCAATTCAGATTTATTTCAGGCAAAAATAAAGCAGTTGCATGCTTTTTAATTCGCTCATATTTGTTGCTTTTGCAATCGTTTTTTTCCTGATTTCGAAAATTATCGGGAAAAATGTAAAAGGGCGTTTAATTTGGCTCACCACTGCATCCTTCTTTTTTTATGGTTGGTGGGACTGGCGGTTTTTGTCACTCATTTTAATCAGCGGGTTGATTGATTACTTTGCTGCGCTTGGTATTTCACGTTATCCGGCACGCAAAAAGCTGTTGTTGATTTTATCGGTTATTGGTAATCTGGGTTCGCTGTCGTTGTTTAAATATTCAGGTTTTATTGCTGAAAATATCGACAGGTTGTTTGGTTTACAAGGCGGATTTTCGCTGGCAGCCAATATCCCTGAGTTTTTTCTGATTACACCTGTCGGAATTAGTTTCTACACATTTCAAAGTATGAGTTACACTTTTGATGTGTACCGGGGAAAATTGAGGCCAACCAAAAGTGTTCTCCAGTTTTTCGCCTACCTGTCAATGTTTCCGCAGTTGGTAGCCGGTCCAATTGTTCGGGCCGAAACAATGTTGCCACAACTGCTTGAAGTAAAACGGGTAACAAAAGATAAACGCTGGGACGGTTTTCAGTTGATTGTGAGAGGATATTTCAAAAAAATGGTAATTGCCGACAATCTTGCCCCATTTGTTATGGCAGCTTTTAGCGCCCCGGATATCAATTCGTCGGCAATGTTTTGGTGGGGTGCAATCATTGCATTTGCATTTCAAATTTATTGCGATTTCGCCGGATATAGCGATATTGCAAGAGGTTTGGCAATGTGGATGGGTTATGATTTTCCTGATAATTTTAACCATCCTTACATTTCAACTTCAATTCGCGAATTCTGGGAACGCTGGCACATTTCGTTATCAACCTGGTTTCGCGATTACTTATATATTCCGCTGGGTGGCAACCGAAAAGGAAAATTCAGGACTTATATTAATCTTTGGATTACAATGCTTGTTTCGGGTTTGTGGCACGGTGCAGCGTGGACTTTTGTGGCCTGGGGCGCAGTACACGCCTTTTTTGCATCGGCTGAGCGTTTTACAAACTGGCCTGAAAAACTGGGTAAAAGTTCGGTTGCCAAATTTGTAGCCTGGTTTATTGTGAGTATTCAGGTACTTGTTGCCTGGGTATTTTTCAGGGCCGAAAATATAAACCAGGCCTTGGATATTTTGAAAGTCATGTTTTCGTTTCAAGGCCCGTTGAAATTTGGTTGGGGATTGGATGCTTCCATATTTATTTCGGTAATAATTTTGCGCGAACTGTTTGCAGCACTCCACCTCGATGAAAAACTAAAGGGAAAACATCCGGTTGCTGAAATGGCTTTTTATGCAGTTTTAATTGCAGCAATAATATTTTTCAGGGGAGCGGGAAGCGAGTTTATTTATTTTCAGTTTTAAAAATGGCGAAGAAACCAAATATATTGATTACGCTGGCAATTGCTGCAACACTGGTTACTGCGCTCAGTTTTGTGTTGCCAAAAGATGCTGAAAAATATTTGGCAGAACTATTCTGGACCCGAAAAACTTTTGCTCCTGCAAAATACAATGTAGTTATTATGGGCGATTCAAGGGTTTACCGTGGTCTTTCTCCTGAAATTATGGAGTCGCATTTACCCGGATTAAAAGTGCTGAATTTTGCCTATTCAAACGGTGGACTAAACCAAACCATGTTTGTTGCCGCTGAAAAAAAACTGGCTCAAAATGCCAACCCAAAAATTATTTTACTTGGTATTTCTGCAAATGCAATTTCAGGATATTCAGCACAAAACCAGCAATATGTGCAGGAATTGAACCGTCCGCGCGAAGAAATTTTTGAGCGGATTTATTTTAACCCACTCCGTTACTGGTTTTCGGCAACTTCGCCTGAAAAGCTAAAAAATCATTATTCAGAAACAAAAGAAACTGCATTTTACCGGAACAAATATTTTATGAACGGTTATGTTGAATCTGAAAAATTTCCGGCTGATACAATGGAAGCAATACCTTCATATACAAAGGATTTTGCCAATTATAAGGTTACGCCCAAAAATCTCAGTGACCTTTTTAAACAAGTTAAAAAGTGGACAGACTCCGGAATTATTGTAGCCGGTTTTATACCACCCGTTTCACAACCTATGCAAATGCTGGAAGATACACTGGGCCGGTTTGACGAAACTGTTATTAAAACAGGCTTTGAAATGGCCTCGGGACATTGGATTGACGTGAATCCAAATAAATATAAAACCTACGATGGCAGCCATTTGAACATTGAATCGGCACGGAAACTCTCAAACGAAATTGCAGAAGAAGTTCAGCAACTGACTGTTATTCAGGAAAAAAAGTAATTGATAACAGAAGATTTATTTTTACTCCTTGTCAATTAAATTCATCCTGATTTTCGGGAATCGAATAAATTTAATCATCAGCAATAATTTGTAATCTTTTGGCTTCTCAAAGTATTTTTACATTTTCTTTTTGAAGTTCCGTTTTACACAAAAAACGTCGAAATCATCTTTTTATACGTTACTTTGAAAAGCAATTTCTTTCCGTACAAAAAGATTATACTAAATCTTTATCTAACAGCAATCCCGATAAATAATCTGTCTTCTTTTTTTCTAATATTGCATTCTCCAAAATCGGAAAGTAAGTTTCCAGGAGAAAAAGCAATCAAATTGATTAATAACAATTTAAATTTCAGAATTATGTACGTCGTTCATGTTAATGTCCATGTAAAGGAAAACTTTATTGAGGAGTTTAAAATCCTGACCACTGAAAATGCGAAAGATAGTATTCTTGAATCAGGAATTGTTCGTTTTGACGTAATACAGCAACACGATGACCCTACAAAATTTGTACTCGTTGAAGTATATAAATCATTTGAAGATACAACAAAACATAAAATGACCGACCATTATATGAGATGGCGCGATGCAGTTTCAAATATGATGGAAGAACCGCGGTCGAGCACTAAATTTTACAATGTTTTTCCTGAAGACGAGGGATGGGAATAAGTTTTCAATTTGCTACTTCCACACAAATCATTTTCGAAAATGGTTCGTTTACAAAAGTTCCCGGTTTTATTAAAAACCTGGGGAGCAAAGTTTTAATCGTTTCCGGAAAAAATAAAACCTTAACGAACCAGCTTTCAGGTTGGCTTAAAAACGCTGATTTCGAATTCGAAATATTCACCATAAATTCAGAACCAACCACTCACGATATAGAAAAAGGAACTTTGCACGCACAAAAAACCTGTTGTAATGTAGTTGCAGGTGTTGGTGGCGGAAGTGTAATTGATTCGGCTAAGGCAATTGCGGCACTGGCTACAAATAAGGGACAACTGACCGATTATCTTGAAGTTATCGGAAAAGGAGAAAAACTTGAAAAGGCACCCCTACCCTGCATTGCAATCCCTACTACTGCCGGAACAGGTGCAGAGGTTACTAAAAATTCGGTGATAAAATCAACCAAACATAATGTAAAAGTCAGTCTCCGCAGCGATTTAATGTTTCCGGCAATAGCGGTAATCGACCCTGAGTTAACACTGACCATGCCACCGGAAATTACGGCAATTACCGGAATTGATGCGCTTACCCACCTGCTTGAAACCTTTGTTTCCTGCCAGTCGAATCCGTTTATTGATATGATTTGCAGGGAAGGAATGACAAGGATTTCAATTTCTCTGGAACGTGCTTTTCTGGATGGAAGTGATTTGGAAGCCCGCGAAAATATGGCAATGGCAAGTATGCTGGGCGGAATGGCGTTAGCAAATGTAAAACTGGGTGCTGTACATGGTTTTGCCGGGCCACTCGGTGGAATGTTCCCAATTCCGCACGGAGCTGTTTGTGCATGTTTATTGCCCGCCGTAATGGAGGTTAACATTTCGGTTATTAAGGAAAAGAAGCTTGAAGCACAGTTACAAAAATTCGATGAAGTTGCCCGGATATTGACTAAAAATAGTTTAGCACATGCCGTGGACGGCGCCAAATGGATAAACGAAATGGTAAAAAAACTTAAAATTCCTTCACTTTCTGATTTTTATCTCACCCCTGAAATGTTTCCTGAGATCATTGAAAAAGCCCGAAATTCAAGCAGTATGAAAGGAAATCCAGTTGAACTTGAACAAAGCCGGCTGTTCGAAATTTTAAATAAATCACTTTAGCATTCTGTATTAGCGTTACTTAGCCAGAGAATAATTTTGGTGAATAAACCGTATCTTTGCAAAACGATAACATATACAATATGATTGGAAGATTTTTTTATACACCGGGGACAAAACAATTCAATATCAGGCCGCGGTTTTACGACCCTGACAAGGAAGAACGTGATGAGCGGGAACGCAGGATTAAAGAAGAACTGGGAATTGTTGATGAAAAAGAGAAAGACCTAAAAAACTACAGACCACGGGTAAAAGGACAATTCAGAAATCCGGATGCATGGCAGTCAAAATCATCAGAGCCTGCACGCAGGGCGCAAAACAAAAGATTGATCTGGCTATTCATCATATTGGCATTGATTTTTTACCTTTTCTTTTATTCCGATTTTATGTTCTAAAAAGTTTTTCTGCTTAAAATCTCAAATCTAACAGTCTTTTTTAGTGAGTGATATAATACAGTTATTACCCGATTCGGTTGCCAACCAAATTGCAGCCGGCGAAGTTATTCAGCGGCCTGCATCGGTTGTGAAAGAATTGGTTGAAAATGCTTTGGACGCAGGAGCCTCAGAAATTACTGTTCATGTTAAAGATGCGGGCAGAACACTGATTCAAATAACCGACAACGGTTGCGGTATGTCGCCAACTGATGCACGAATGGCATTTGAACGGCACGCCACTTCAAAAATAAGTTCAGCAAACGATTTATTTTGTATCCGCACAATGGGTTTCAGAGGCGAGGCGCTGGCTTCAATTGCGGCAATTGCCGATGTTGAGCTTCGAACCAAAAAAATGGAGGACGAAGTAGGCACATTAATCCATATTATTGGTTCCGAAGTAAAAGCTCAGGAACCAACTGCGGGAGTCAACGGAACAACTTTTATGATTAAAAACCTGTTTTTCAATGTTCCGGCCAGGCGAAAATTTTTAAAAGGAAATACTACAGAGATAAAACATATTATTCTGGAAATTCAGCGGATTGCTATTCCAAACCCAGAAATTAAAATTTCGCTTTTTCACAACAACTCGCCTATATACGAACTTCCAAAAGCCAACCACCGCAAACGAATTGTTGATTTGTTTGGAAAATCGATAAATCAAAGTCTGGTTCAGGTAAACGAAAAAACAAGCCTTGTAAATATTTACGGTTTTGTTGGCCAGCCCAAATTTGCCCGAAAAACCATCGGTGAGCAGTTCTTTTTTGTTAACGGACGGTTTATGCGGCATCCCTATTTTCACAAGGCAATTATGCAGGCTTACCAACAATTGCTGCCACCCGACACATTTCCTTCATATTTTATATTTCTTGAAATCGACCCGGGCAATATTGATATCAATGTTCATCCCACAAAAACCGAAATAAAATTTGAAAACGAACGCGATATCTGGCAAATTATTCATGCCGCTGTGCGCGAATCGCTTGGAAAACACAATGTTGTGCCTTCAATCGATTTTGATCAAAGCGGTAGTATTGATATACCTGTTCCGCAAAGATCGTTTGATAATATTCAGTTTCCCGAAATCCGTGTAAATCCTGATTACAATCCGTTTGAAACCGGGAAAAACGTTTCGACGGGAAGTTTTGGAAAAACACCCACGGAGAAAAAAAACCTCGATCGCTGGGAAGATTTATACACCGGAACTCAATTAAAATTAAAATCAGAACCGGAAATAAAACCGGAAAACGATGACGTGCTTTTTTCACTGCCTTCTGTTCAGTTTTCGGGTAAAAAAACGCTGCAGTTAAAACAAAAATATATACTGACCCCCGTAAAATCAGGATTAATGGTAATCGACCAAAAACGGGCACATGAACGAATTTTGTTTGAAAAGTTTATGGAAGTGCTGAAATCAGACTCAGTTGCCAGCCAGCAAATGCTTTTTCCGCAAACTATCGAACTGAACCCTGCAGATGCCGCAATACTTCAAAACATACTTCCCGATTTGCTTTCGCTCGGTTTTGATATTCGGGATTTTGGGAAAAATACATTCATTATCAGCGGAACTCCCGGAGTTTTGGACGTTTCATCGCCTGAATTGATTGTTGAAAAACTGCTTGAAGAATATAAAAATTCGCCTGTTGATGCACGATCAAAAGCAAAGGAACAAATCGCAATATCGCTTTCAAAAGCATCATCACTGGATTATGGTACCGATTTAAAACAGGAAGAAATTGATCATTTAATCGACAATCTTTTTGCCTGTGCCACACCCAATTTTTCGCCCGAAGGGAAAAGGGTTTTAACGATAATTCCGGTTACCGATATCGAAAAAAGTTTTAATAAATGACAATATGTCGTTATATTCAGCCCATTAGAAAATGGCCTGGCTATTGTTAGATCAAGAAAAAAATATTGAAATATGAATTACAGACCTGGCTTTAACAGTATTCCTCCGGTTGTAAAAAATCTGATAATTGTAAATGTACTCGTTTGGCTTGCAACATTTGCACTCCGACAATCCGGTATCGACCTTTATACTTATCTTGGACTGTATTTCCCCCTTTCCGAAAAATTTAGGCTACACCAATTTTTTACTTATATGTTTATGCACGACTCAAGTGGGATTGGGCATCTTTTTTTCAACATGTTTGCACTGTATATGTTTGGCCGTGTGTTGGAAAGCGTTTGGGGTCCAAAAAGGTTTCTAACTTTTTATCTCGTAACTGGTGTTGGAGCTGCTGTAATTCAAAGTATTGTAACTACAGTTGAATATGAGGTTCTGGTTTCAAAAATTTCTCCTGAACAAGTTGCTGCAGTAAAAGAAGCCGGCTACGGTCTTTGGGCACAAGGACAAAATTACTCTGACGAATTGTTAGGCAAATTAAATATGATGCTTAATACGCCAACTGTTGGGGCTTCAGGCGCTGTATTCGGTATTTTATTAGGATTTGGTATGTTATTCCCAAATACCGAATTAATGTTATTATTTCCGCCAATACCAATTAAAGCCAAATACTTTGTAATAGGTTATGGCGCCCTTGAGTTATTTTTTGGTGTTTCAGGAATTCAGGGAAGTGTTGCCCATTTTGCCCACCTTGGCGGAATGTTGTTCGGTTACTTCATGATTAAATACTGGAACAAGAATTCAAAGAGGTTTTATTAGGGGAGATTGAGAAGATTGGTGGGATTGATTGAGATTATCTGGGAAACGAAAAGAATGTATTGGATTTTTGATTTTTGATTCATTTTCGAAACTGGATTTTATTTGCTTTTTGTTTTTTGCAATTCGGAATTTTAAGAATGATGGATATTTTTGACGACATAAAACGCACATTTAAAGAAGGTTCAGCATTAACAAGGTTAATTTATATAAATCTTGGGGTTTTTCTGGCGGTCAGTATTTTCGGCGTAATTCTTTATCTGTCAGGTCATTCAAATTTTCTGGCCGACTGGCTTTCGCTGCCTTCCAATACTTCCGAACTTCTTAAAAAGCCCTGGACACCTATTACTTACATGTTTTTACATACCGGATTTCTGCATTTACTGTTTAATATACTGGGTTTATACTGGTTCGGAAAATTATTTCTTTATCGCCTTGATAATGATAAACTGATAAGCGTTTATTTGTTGGGCGGGCTTTCGGGAGCAGTGTTTTATTTGCTGGCCTACAACTTACTCCCGGTTTTTCAATCGATAAATGGTTTGTTGATGGGCGCATCGGCATCGGTTTTTGCTATTTTGGTGGCCATCGCATTCTACGACCCCAATCAGGAAATCCGTTTGTCTTTTATCGGCTCTTTTCAATTAAAATATATTGCACTGTTTTATGTATTGCTTTCGGTTGTGGAAATTTCAGCGAGTAATCCGGGAGGCAATATCGCGCATCTGGGTGGCGCATTTTGGGGCTGGTTCTACATTTTTCAACTCCGAAGAGGAAAAGGTGCTGGGGATGGATTTGTTAAGATTTTGAATTCTATTTCGTTTGGGATCTCCGGCATTTTCAAACCAAAAAACAATATGAAAGTTACGCACAGGCAAACGCCACGCGACGACCACGAATACAACAAATTAAAAAATGCCGAACAGGAAGAAATAAACCGAATTCTTGAAAAAGTTGGCAAATCGGGTTACGACAGCTTATCAAAAAAGGAAAAGGAATTGCTTTTCAGACAAGGAAAATAATTTAGTCAATTTAATTCTTTAGACTCATTTTTAGCCTGGTGAATACTTGCATTCAATTCGAAGCCGATTAACAAAATCATCGACATAACATACATTAACAGCAATATTATCAACAGCGTTCCGATTGATCCATACAACTTGTTGTACTGGTTGAAACGGTTTATGTAGAACGATAAACCTACAAATGCAAAAACACTTAAAATTGTTGACAATGTACCACCTGCCGATATGAAACGCCATTTTATCCGTTTTGCAGGTGCCATGAAATACAAAAACGAAAAAGTGAAAAACAACAAAGCCAGAATAATCATCCACTTCCCAAATACAAGCAGAAAGACGATAAATTGGTCGTGCAGAATTTGTTTATCCTGTAGCTTTTGAATAATCAGTTGTCCACTTGTAAGTAAAGCAATAACTATTGTAAGCAAAACCGAAAGAATAATTAGCAGGTAAATTGCCGTAATCCGCTGGCTGATCCAGGAGCGGCGATGGATGGTGTGAATGGTTGCGTCAAAAGCGCTCATCATTGCAGCAAGTCCGTTGGTTGAAAAAATTAGTGCAGCCAAAAAACCAAACGACAGTAAATCACCACGAGGCTGGGTAATTATGTCTTCAACGGTTTGCTCGATTGTGGCATAAGTTGTTGGTGGTACCAAATCCTGAATAAGTATCAGAAGTTCATTCTGAAAATTGTCGATAGGAATGTATGGAATCAGTGTGAAAAGGAAAATTATAAACGGAAAAAAGGCAACAAAAAACGAAAAAGCAATGGCCGACGCCCTTGTGGCAATAGCTCCGTCAACAATACTACGCCAGAAAAACAATGCTACGTCGTACACCGGAACACCTTCAAAAAATGGCAGAGAAATCTTTTTTGCCCGTTCGGCAATATTTTCTCCAATTTCTATCAGATGGTTGATGTACTTGCCTTCCTTAATCATCAGGTTTACTGTTCTTCAATTCTCAGTTGATGGATATAATCTTTTCCGCCACTTTTTTTCAAAAGGAAGTAAACCCTGAACGTGCCTTTGCTGGTTACCAAATTTCCAATAACATATTGAGCGCCTTCCTTTCCGCCCTGATGGATAATAATGAAACTTTCGGGAGGATTGCTGCTAAAAAACTTATTTACAATTTGCTGTGCTTGAGCTTTGCTGTAAACGTTGTCGTTTTCCAAAACTACCATTTCAACATTTTGATTGAAATATTCAGAAAGGGTTTTTGAATTTCCTGTTTTTAAGCTTTGCAAAATTTCATCAGGAACCTGAGCTTTTAATTGGCCAGCATAAATAATAAACCCAGCAATGAAAAGTATAGAAAGTGTTAATTTCTTAATTGATGACATTTTTTTAACTATTTCAAAAAGTGAGTAATTCTACTTCAAATATTGTGCTAAACTCTTTTAAACGCCCAATTTTAGTGTAAATTTATAAAATTAAAAATCAAAACCTGTCATGAAGATTACTTTATTGATAATTGGTAAAACCGATTCAGCATATTTATCAGAAGGTATCAATGAGTATGTTAAACGTCTGAACCATTATATAAATTTCGATATTGAAATAATTCCCGATCTCAAAAAAACCAAAAACATGAGTATTGAACTTCAAAAAAACCAGGAAGGCGATCTCATTCTTTTAAGAAATCAACCCGGGAAAGAGTTACATTTATTTGACGAGAAGGGAAAAATGTTCACTTCAAGGGAGTTTGCCGGTTTTTTGGAAAAGAAAATGGCAAGCGGTTTAAAAGAGCTGGTTTTGGTAGTTGGCGGGCCATACGGATTTTCACAAAAAGTATATGATTCTGCAAAATCAAAAATTTCTTTGTCAAAACTTACATTTTCGCATCAAATGGTACGGTTAATGTGTGTTGAGCAAATTTACAGGGCTTTTACAATTTTAAAGGGCGAACCGTATCATCACGATTAAATTATGCTGCTGAAATTAAATAAATACAGTTATCTCATTTTCGCAATTTGCTTTTTCACGGCTGCTGCTATAATCGAAAATGACTTGCTGAAACAGCACCCCGAAGTGCATTTAATCGAAGATTTTCAGAATCAGCTGTTAACTCACGAGAACAATTTAAATACACAAATCGGCAAAATAGCCGAAGATATTACGGGCAGTAATTTTGAGGATAGCTATTTTGAAGATTTAAAAAACTACACCTCCTTAATAAATGAAAGTGGCTTCGGATATTTGGTTTATCGGTCAGGCAAGCTTGTATATTGGTCAGACCGGTCGGTTTCATTTTACGGAACCCTGCGTGAATTCAAAAAACGCGAAGGACTGCTGCTTTTGCCAAACGGATTTTACCTGTCAGCATGCAAAACTGTGGGTGAGTATGATATTGTGGGTTTACATTTAATAAGGCATAATTACGAACACGAAAATAAATATTTAAAAAACTCATTCTTCAGGACATACAATTTGCCCGATGGTTTTATATTGCTCGATTCTGATCAAAAAGGTGCATTTCCGGTAGTAAATAACAAAGGTGAATATTTGTTGTCAATAAAAACTACCGGACAATTTTTATGTACCCAAAACCAACTCTACTTTCCCGGAATCATTTATTTTCTTGGCTTAATCATTTTGTTGTTTTATTTCCGGAAGGAATTTCTATCCTCGGAGGCAGGTTTTTTTCTGCGGCTTTTTGGTTTGGCAGCGGCACTTTTCATTGTATTCTGGATGCACCTTATGTTTAAAATCCCGGGGCTTTTATTGCATCTGCCATTTTTTAGTCCCGAAGTTTTTGCAGTAAATATTTGGCTACCTTCGTTAGGTGATTATTTTCTAATGGTTTTATTCCTCGTCTTCTGGTTGTTTAATTTTACCGACGGTCTATCCATCGAAAAACTGAAGGAAGACGGATTATTACCGCGAAAAATAATAGCTGCCCTGCTGCTTCTTTTTGCTGCCAGTTTGTTCCTGCTTGTCAATTATTTTATCGAAATACTGATTTACAATTCAACAATTTCGTTTTCGCTCAATAAAATAATTGGCATAACTGCGCAAAGTATTGTTGGCATTCTTTCGGTTGGGTTGTTATTGTTTGGCGTACTTTTTTTTGTAATAAAAATTATTGACGAAGCTGCAGAAGATTTTTCCTTTCTTCAATTAACCGGCATTCTTTTGGCAATAACAGTTTTTCTGGGTGTAATCCAATTTATTGCAATACAAAAAGTTTCATTTTTTGTGTTGTTGTTTTTTCTTGTTGCCACTGAATTGGCAACGCTTTTCAGCAAAAAATACCTGCGGAAAATTGCTTTGAGTTACCTCATTCTTTTTGTTTCACTTGCGTCGGTTTATTCCCTTGTTATATTTTATCACATTGTTAACCTGAAAGAAAAGGAAAGTCAGAAATTATTCGCAGTAACACTTGTGGCAGAGCGCGATCCCGCAGCTGAAGAGTTTCTCACAAAAATTGAAATACAGATGCAAAATGATCCGGCGATCATAAGTTTGCTCATTCAGAACGAGGATCCGAGAGAATATATTGAACGGGCATATTTTAGCGGATATTTCAGAAAATACATTTTCGAAATTTATGTTTGTAACTCAACTGACAGTTTGATTATACAACCTGAAAGTCAGAATGTTCCGTGTATGTCGTTCATGGACGGGTTAATTCAGGACATGGGTGTACAGATTTCAGGAACTAACTTTTATTTCATGGACAACATGAATGGACGCATTTCATACACGGGAAAAATACATTTTCAAATGCCCAACAACCATGAAGGAGTTGCAATTTATATCGATTTGGATTCTGACTTACTTTTTGAAGGGATTGGCTTTCCTGAACTTTTGATCGATAAATCGATAACACGTTCCGAAAATTACAGGAAATTCAGCTACGCGAAATATTACGGCGGCGAATTAACCGACAAATTTGGCGATTTCAACTACAATTTATATATCGACTCTTACCAGCCTGATGATAAGGAATTTACATCCCGAAAACTGGAAGGGTATGAACATTTAATTTATCACACCCGCGAAAATAATTACGTAATCGTGTCGCGTAAGATTTTATCTTTTGTCGATTACCTGATTTCATTCCCCTATTTATTTGTGTTTTATTTTCTTATTGTGTTGATATTGAAATTTATAGGAACCAGAAAAATTTTATCCGGAAAATTCAAATTCGATTTAAAATTTAAAATTCAGGTTGCCATTATTTCGATTGTATTTGTGTCATTACTTGTGGTGGCTTTAGCTACAATTTTTTACAATATTGAGCAATACAAAACAAAACATCGTGACGATTTGAACGAAAAAATGAAATCAATTTCCGAAGAGATTGAAATGCGCCTCGAAATTAAGGATGAAATATCACCCGAATTGGTAGATTGGCTTTTTATTGAATTATCGAAACTTTCAAATATTTTTCGAACTGATATTAATATTTATGGGGTCGATGGAAATTTGCTTGCCTCATCAAGAGTTGAAATTTTTCAGCGTGGATTGGTTTCAACCCGAATGAATTCACTGGCATTTTACGAGATTTTTCAGAATTATCAATACGACAATTATTTTCAACCCGAAAAAATTGGCGATTTATCATATTTGTCGGTTTATAAACCAATTGTAAATAACCACGGCCAGATTTTGGGTACAATCAACCTCCCGTATTTTATTTCGCAGGACAAGTATAGCCAGGAAATTTCAACTTTCATTGTAGCATTTATTAACCTGTATGTTCTGCTCCTGCTTGCGAGTATCGTAATTGCTGTATTTATTTCGAACCAAATTACCCGGCCGCTTGTGGTAATACAGGAAAACCTGCAGAAAATGCAACTCGGCAAACACAACGCACCCATTTATTACAGGCGAAACGATGAAATTGGCAGCCTTGTAAAAGAATACAACAAAAAAGTTGATGAACTTGCTGTTAGCGCCGATCTTTTGGCCCGTTCCGAACGTGAATCGGCATGGCGTGAAATGGCCAAACAAATCGCCCACGAAATCAAAAATCCGCTAACGCCGATGAAACTCAATATTCAGCATTTGCAGCGTGCACGCGGAAGAGGGAAAGAATATAACGAATATATTGAACGCGTAACGTCCATTTTGATTGAACAAATTGATACACTGTCGAATATTGCAACCGAATTCTCAAATTTTGCTCAAATTCCAAATGCCCGAAACCAGGTTTTTGAGCTGGCCGGACAATTGAAAAAAGTAATCGGTTTGTTTGAAACCCACGACAAGGCAACCATAAAGTTTAATTACGAAGGGTGCGAAAATATCCAGGTAAATGCTGATCGGGAGCAACTCTCAAGAGCAATAATTAACCTGATTAAAAATGCAATACAAGCATTTCCGGAAGAAAAAAACGGGAAAATTGTAATAACATTAAGCAGGAAAGAAGATTCTGCGATAATTGCAGTTACTGATAATGGTAGCGGAATTCCGCTTGAGCTGCGAGATAAATTGTTCGGCCCCAGTTTCACTACAAAAACCAGCGGAATGGGCCTTGGATTAGCCATTGTAAAAAATATTGTGGAAAATTTTTCGGGCCGTGTTTGGTTCGAAACAGAACTTGAAAAAGGTACAACATTTTATATTGAAATTCCGGTTTATGAAAATGAAAATAATAGTACCGAAACTTAATTAAATCCAGAGTTTAAAATTAAAAATGAAATCAAACTTAATCTGCTTATTGGCAATGGTGTTGTTAGCGTCGTTCAGCAATCAACCAAAAACAATCAAACCAGGTGAAATCTGGCCCGACAATAATGGAGTGCATATTAACGCTCATGGCGGCGGAATCCTTTTTCACAAAGGAAAATATTACTGGTTTGGCGAACATAAAATCGAAGGTAAAAAAGGTAATCAGTCCTGGGTTGG
>DAOPKR010000017.1:0-36884 GCA_035391305.1 Draconibacterium sp. | reverse complement strand
ACTGGTTTGGCGAACATAAAATCGAAGGTAAAAAAGGTAATCAGTCCTGGGTTGGCGTTCATTGTTATTCCTCAAAAAATCTTACCGACTGGAAAGATGAAGGAATAGCACTGGAAGTTGTAAAAAACAATCCCGAGAGTGAAATTACTGAAGGTTGTGTAATAGAGAGGCCAAAAGTAATTTACAATAAGAAAACCGGGAAATTTGTTATGTGGTTTCACCTTGAACTGAAAGGTCAGGGATACAATGCGGCAAAAACCGGGGTGGCAGTTTCTGATAATGTAACCGGGCCTTTTACATTTTTAAATGCTGTAAATCCAAATGCAGGAATTTGGCCCCAAGGTTACGCTGATGAACTGAAAAGCAAATCTTTTCCCGATACATTAAAAGGCTGGACCGACGAATGGAAGAAGGCTGTAAAAGACGGAATGTTTATTCACCGCGATTTTGAAAAAGGACAAATGGCCCGCGATATGACACTATTTGTTGATGATGACGGAACCGCTTACCATATTCACGCTTCAGAAGAAAATCTTACATTGCATATATCAGAACTGAATGACGAATACACCGGTTTTACAGGAAAATACATTAGAGTTTTACCAACCGGACACAATGAAGCACCTGCTATTTTCAAATACAACGGGAAATATTTTATGATAACCTCCGGTTGCACCGGATGGGACCCGAATGCTGCACGATTGCTGGTATCCGATTCAGTTTTGGGGAACTGGGAATACCTTGAAAATCTATGCATTGGAGATGATAAAGAACTTACATTTCATTCTCAAAGCACTTTTATTTTGCCAGTTGAAGGGAAAAAGAATGCCTTTATTTTCATGGCCGACCGATGGACTCCAAGTAATGCAATTGATGGCCGGTATATTTGGCTGCCTGTAAAATTTAACGAAAACGGGATTCCTTATTTGGAATGGATGAACGAATGGAATTTGAACGTGTTTGAAAAAAATTAATTCATCACTTTAATACAAATTGTAAAATACTATAAAATGAAATCGAAAACTTTCATATTTACATGTGCAGTAATTATTTTATTCTCATGTACTTCAAAAAAAATCAATGACAAAACTTATACAGAGTTTCAGAAATTGGGGAATGAAATTTCGAACAATGCTCAATCGGTTTTACTGGCCAATGTCGGTCAGGCAATACAAACCGGCGGTTCTCTTTATGCAGTTGAGTTTTGTAATTTAAAGGCTTCTTCAATTGTTGACAGTTTAAACAGGGTAAATAACTGCGTAATTTCGAGGGTTTCAGAAAAAAACCGCAACCCTGAAAATAATCTGAAAACAAGCATTGAAAAAGATTTGTGGAAAATATTTGGAACAGGCAATTTAACCGATACACTTGTTAAGCAGGGAAACAGGTTGGTTTTTTACAAACCCATTAAAACAGGGCTTCCGGCTTGTTTAAAATGCCACGGCCAACCCAATTCTGATATTGATCCTGCAACATTCGATAAAATTCAGCAATTGTACCCGGCAGATCTGGCAACCGGATATAAGTTGAACGATTTCAGAGGTTTATGGAAAATTGAATTTCCATTTGAATAATTCTTCCAAACCATTTTTTTTGACATTAAAAACCTTCACCGACTTATACACGGCTTTATGTTGATAAAAAACAATAAGCTAACGTATTTCACTGCAATACATTTTATATCATTGATGACCCTTATTTTTTATCTAATAAAATTATGCGAATCAGGGGTGGCGTTCTGCTGCCCTTTTTTTATTATTTATATTCGTGAAAAAAATTCTGGCTGAAAAAACGTAGATTTAAGCTTGTTAATTAATCTTTTAGATATGAAACAAAATTCGTTCAATAAAAACTTTCTCCTGTTTGCAGTATTTAATCTTGTATTTATTTTTTCCAATTCTGGTAAGCCAACAAATTTCATCATTATTTATCTCGATGATGTTGGATTTGGAGATATTGCACTAACAGGAGCAATCGGGTATTCAACTCCAAACCTCGATAAAATGGCAGCAAACGGTATGTTCTTTTCGCATTATTATTCACCTCAGGCGGTTTGCAGTGCTTCGCGTGCCGGATTGCTGACCGGTTGCTATCCAAACCGTGTCGGTTTTCACGGAGCATTGGATCACACTGCAAAAACAGGAATTAACGCCGAAGAAGAAACAATTGCCGAAGTTTTAAAAAAGAAGGGTTACGCAACTGCAGCCTTCGGAAAATGGCATTTGGGGCATCACAAACAATTCCTGCCAACTCATAATGGATTCGATGAATATATGGGTATTCCCTATTCAAATGATATGTGGCCCAATCACCCGACAGGGAAAAACTACTATCCTCCACTTCCCCTAATTGAAGGCGATGAAGTAGTTGAAACAAACCCTGACCAATCGAAATTTACAACTGAATTTACTGAGCGCACAGTAAGTTTTATCAAAAAAAATCAGAAAAACCCATTTTTTGTTTACCTGGCTCATCCAATGGCTCACGTACCACTTTTTGTTTCCGATAAATTTAAAGGAAAATCAAAACAGGGTTTATATGGAGATGTGATGGAGGAAATTGACTGGAGTGTTGGGCAAATTTTGCAAACTTTAAAAGAATTAGGATTGGAAGAAAATACACTTGTAATTTTTACTTCAGATAACGGACCCTGGATAAATTATGGAAACCATGCCGGAAGTACCGGTGGATTGCGCGAAGGAAAAGGTACTACTTTTGAAGGCGGACAGCGGGTTCCATGCCTGATGATGTGGAAAGGGACAATTACTGCCGGTACTGTAAACAATAATCTTATTGCAGGAATGGATATTTTGCCAACCCTTGCCGAAATAGCGGGTGCACCACTTCCAGATAAAAAAATAGATGGTGTTAATATTTTGCCCCTGATGAAAGGCGAGCAAGTGGAATCTCCCAGAAAATCAATGTATTATTACTACCGGAAAAATAATTTGGAAGCTGTGCAGAACGGACAGTGGAAACTTGTATTTCCGCACAAAGGCCGGACTTACGAAGGATTTGAACCCGGAAAAGACGGGATGCCCGGAAAAGCAAACGAAAACTCAGATGTTGCAGCCGGTTTGTATGATTTACGCCGGGATCCCGGTGAAAGATATAATGTGATCGATTTTTATCCGGAAATTGTTGAAAAACTAGAAAAAATAGCTGCCGAAGCACGCGAAGATTTAGGTGATGATTTATCGGGAAATCCTGGTAAAAACAGACGGGAACCAGGAAAAATCACTGAATAGTTGTTTAAAACTCAAAATAATTTAATGCTTTTAGCATGAAAATAAAATTTGCTATTTTCATTTTAACTCTGATTTTTGCTTCATCATGCAGATCAAAAATATACTATTTCCAAGCCCAGCCGGTTGATTTGGAGGTAATTAACGAAAGTGGCAAAATCAAAATTTCTGGTTCATCAGCATTTCAACTTCCTGATACTTTTGTGTGGGGCGGAAGCCCGATAAAAATTGAAAATAAATATTACCTGTTTTTTTCTGCATGGGAATCCGGCATTAATGTTCCAAAGTTTTCTGAAAGCTGGCTGACGAATTCAAAAATTGGTTTGGCCGTTTCAGATTCCCCAAAAGGCAATTACAAATCGCTTGGTATTGTATTGAAGGGAATGAATGCTAACGGAGATTCTTCAGCGTGGGACGCTCAATCAGCACACAATCCGCTGATTAAAATGTTTAACGGAAAATTTTACCTGTATTACGTTAGCAGCGTCGATCCCGGGGTTCAACCATCAGGGTCAGGTGAGAACTTAGACAAACGAAACCGGCTTCAGCAAAATCAAAAGATAGGAGTAATTGAATTTAACTCGATTCAGGATTTACTTGCCGGAAAATATTTAAGAAGCGAACAACCCTTGCTTTCACCTCGCACCCGTGTAAAACCTGACCATGTTCTGGATCCATCTCCTCCAGGTACTGAAACCAAACCGGACAACCTGATAGTTGTTAATCCTGCAGTGGTTTTCAATCCAAAAACCGGAGAATATTTGCTCTATTTTAAGGGAAATATATACGATCCAAACTGGCGTGGTGTTCATGGTGTTGCAGTTGGTGATTCTCCTGTTGGCCCGTTTACTGCTACCGACAAATTTGTTTTTGATTTTGATGATGGAAATGGCAAAAAGGTTTCAGCTGAAGATCCGTTTGTTTGGTATCATGCCAGTGACAAGTGTTTTTATGCAGTTGTAAAAGATTTTAATGGCAAATTAACCGGAAGTGAACCCGGACTGGCTTTGTTAAAATCAGCCGATGGTTTTGAATGGAAACCGGCAGAATTTCCGCTTTTCATGAAAAAAGAACTTGTACTGAAAGATGGGACTATCTTAAAAGTTGACCGCCTTGAGCGACCCCAGATTTTACTTGATAAAAACGACAATCCGTTAGTTTTATATGCAGCATGTTCCGTAGATCCGTGCAATGAAAAAAAGGATGGCGGAACATTTAATGTGCAAATTCCTGTTAAGAAAATATCAAGCGTAAAAAATTCCTTTTATTCTGAGATTAATTCAAAAGAAAAAGAGTAGAAATCTTAGGACGCTAATTTGATGTGTGTGATTGAAAATTTTACAAACCCTTTTATAAAACCAACCATTAAAATAAGATTTTCTACTCTTTTCAAAACTGGTTACAATTTTGATTTAACCATTTTGTCGTTACAATTTATGACAAAACTTTGGGTTTGTAACTACATTTAGTGATAATAATCAGGTTTTTAAGTTTTTTTTACATTTGAAGTTTATACTGCGTAAACAGATAAAATATCAAATCAGTAAAATCTAAACTTTTAGAAATTGCGGAATACATTACTTTATCTCGATTTTGAAAGATACAGAAGAACACAAATTCGGGCTAATATATTCAGTAAACTTTTATCAAAATTACTTTCCAATCCAATCTTCCGGATTCAATTTTTGGGATTCCAACCAGATCTGAAATTTCAAAATCGATTTGTTTTCATCATCAGAATCCGTGTAAACAGTTCCGATTATTTGTTTGGTTGAAACTTTGTCGCCTTTTTTAACCGTTACTTCGCGCAGGTTGGAATAAACAGTGAGGTATTTCCCGTGCCTGATTATTACTGCTGTGTTACCGCCCGTAATACCAAAAACCCGACTCACTTCACCATTAAAAACCGACCTTACTTTTGCCCCTGCTTCGGTTGAAATACTTATCCCATTGTTGCGCGTTTGAACATTGCTGAGCACCGGATGCTGGTTGATACCAAAATGCTCGGTAATCACACCACGTTCAACAGGCCACGGCAATCTCTTTTTATTTTGAACAAAACTCTCACCAACCAATTTTTGCTCGGGAGTTAGTTCAAAACCCGAACTTGTTCCTCCCGCAGTTTTACTTTTTTTGGTTTCTTCATCAATAATTTTTTGAATTTCCTTTTCAAGCTGCTGTTCAATTTCGCGCTGTTGCTGTATTTTTTTGCGAAGAGATTGTTGCTCTTTTTGCAATTTTTGTATTTCGCTGTTTTTTTGTGTTTTTTCCTGCGCCAACTGCTGGGTTTCTTTTTTTATGTCGGTCAGTAACTGAAGTTTAATAAGTTTTTGTTGCTCCAGGTTTTCCTTTTTCTGGCTCAGCATGTCCTGAATTGTACTGATTATTTCTGCCTGGTTTTCGCGGTAGGCAGTGTAATGTTTCATATACAAATGCCGGCGGAAAGCCTGGTTAACATTGTCGGCAGAAAGTAATAAAAGTAAACCGTCATAAGCATTTTTGTTTCTGAAGGCAGATCTTACCAATTCAGCATATTCCTTTTTAATTTCTTCAACATCACTGCTCATCAGTTTGATTGCCAGCGAATTATTTTCAATCAGTTCCTGGTAAATACCCACTTCGCTATTTATTGAGGCAACAACAATATTTCTTTTTTCGATTTGGTTATTTAACAGCTGGAGGCGATTGAGCGACAGTTTTTGATTTTTTTGTACTTCTTCAAGTAGTTTTGTAGTGTATTTGATTTCGTTTTCGGCATCTTGTTTTTTCTTCTGCAATTCGTCTATCGACTGCGAAAAACCAAGAAAACATTGAAAAATTAAGAATCCGGTAACGAGCAATAACTTCATTCGAGAATAAAATTTTGTTCTTGCGAAAGTAATGGTTTAAGCGCTTAATTTACTTTGATTTGTTGATATTTTTGAGGAATTTCCAAATTTAGCGAATCCAATTTTTCGGTAGAAAAGCCACTCATTCTTAATTTCAGGGAAATATTATCGGAATCAGAAATAAAACTCATATCAATGGCACCCGGATAATCTTTGTTGAGTACTTTTTCAAACTCATCAAAATTCATTTCCATTTTGCGATTGTTGGTTTTATCTTCGATAAGTAGCCGGGTTAAAGCAAAATTTGCCGGGTTAAAACTCATTTTCTGTAAAATTAATGCGTTGTCATCCAATCGTTTTAAGCGCCGTTCTATTTTGCCTGTCTTTCCTTTTTCTTCCATTCTGAAAACTTTCCGTTCTTTTTCTGATTGCAAAACATACATTCCATTCTCAACTGAGGTGCTGAAGGTTTTAAAATCTTTGTCTTTTTCATCGTTTCGATATGAAAAAGCACTGTTTGAAATAATGGATTGTATGGTGGAAAAATCAAGGTCGATATTGAGGAAATTGCTTAAAAATGTATAGTCGTCAACAAAATAGTTTCTCTCGATATAATTTACATACACTACGCTGTCGGGTGTAAGTAAAACGCGACCAACCGGTATATTCAATTTAGTAATCGAAGCTAAAATCTGCCTGTCTCTTATGGCTTTTAAACTGATTTTAAAAGATGTTTTTGTTTGGTTGCTGTTAAACTGGCAATTGATACGGCTGATCGAGAAATTTTCATAAACCAAACTGTTTTCAGCCACATTTTTTAGCAGTTTGCTTGTCCCGATTGGTTTTACATTTGCTTTCGGAATTTCGCGGGAAGTTTTGCACGAAGAAAAACCAAACACAATTATCAGAAAAAGAAATAAAAATAAATTGAACTGCGATTTACGTCTTACCATATTTCTATTCTTCGATATATTTTTGTTCACGGATTTTGCGCAATAAAACTTCTGAGGTACTTCCGCTGTTTTTTGCTTTCTCCCAATATTGTTTTGCTTCTTCCAACTTATTGAGCATAAACAATATATCACCATAATGTTCGTACATTACCGCATTATCTTCGCCTCCATTTTTAATGGCCGTTTCCATATAAAATTTGGCCAGTGTATAATTTCCTTTTTTGAAAAGTATCCAGGCATAAGTATCGAGGTAAGTTGCATTTTCGGGGAAACGTTCGATCACTTTCCCGCTCATTCTTTCCGCTTTGTCCAAATCACGGCCAACCAATGATAAATAGTAGGCATAATTGTTCAGGCCAACATAATTATCGGGACTAAGCTGAACCGATTTATCAAAGAATTTGAATGCTTCATCCAACTTATTTTGTTTGTAAAGCGCTTCACCCTTCAACATTAAAAACTGCCCTTTCAGCTCGGGGTTGTCAACAACAAAATCAACTCCTTCATCAGCAATTGCAATGGCTTCGTCATATTTTTCAAGTTGAATTCCGGCCACACTTTTTAAAAGATAAACACTTGGTTGGTTCGGGAACAATTCAATGGCGTTAGAACTGTGTTCGTAAAGCGCTTTCCAATCCTGCAAATCGTTGTCAACAAAAAGCAGCCGTTCCCAAATCATGTAATCATTATTTTCCAGTTCAAGCGCTTTTAAAAGTGCATCTCTTCCCTCTGCAAGTTTGTTGTTCCGCAAAAAATTGTCAGCCTGAATTGTGTAAACCAAAAATTCATCCGGATGTATTTCAAGTAAAATATTTATTAATTCAACCTCCTTCTCTCCTGTTATTTTTGATTCTTCGGGGTTGGATACAAGCATCATGTACAATTGTATTTTGGTCTGCAAATCCACATTTTTACTTGCAAATCCCTTTTTTGTTTCTTCAAAAGATTTGTCAAAATCCTGATGTTCGAGATAATAATTGGCCAGCGAAAAATGGACAAATCCGCTTTCGGGATCCATCTCAATTATTTTATTGTAATTTTTAAGCGCATTAATGCTGTCGCCCTGACTTTGATATAAATCGGCCAGCAACCCGTAATATTTTGATTCTGTTGGATTATCTTTTATAAGTTTTTCTATTTCCCCAAATGCTTTGTCAACCTGGTTATTTGCGATATAAAGCTGTTGAATTTCCACCGAAATCTGCTCGTTTATCCCGGTTTTTGATTCGAGCAATCTATAGGTTTTTATTGCTTCATCATATTTTTGAGCGTTTGCCAGCAAAACTGCTTTTGTGTATAAATATTCCTGGTTATCCGGGTCATTCTTTAATAATTCGGAATATAGTCCGGCGGCTTCGTCAAATTTCTTTGCCTGCTGATAAATTTGAGCCAGCAACTGTTTATACCAAATGTTATCGGGATTTAAACTAATTGCTTTTTCGAGCAACATTGTAGAACTTGTAAAATCGCTATTTGCTGCATGGATGCTGGCTAATTCATACATTGCAGCTGAAGAATTCGGATCGATTTGAAGACAACTTGATAAAATTTGAATTGCATTTTGCGTGTTCCCGAACATTTTCTGTTTTATCGCTTCTGAAAACAAATAGTCAAATTCCATTTGTTTCTTTTCGTCAATTTCACTTTTTTCGGGCTGAATTGCTGCTTTTACAACTTGCTCTTCGGTAATTTTTTTACTGCCTGTGCACGATACCAACGAGGCAAAAAGTGCAATACAGGAAACATATATTATTTTTTTCATTTTATTATTTTTTACCGGTGTGGCCAAAACCGCCTTCTCCCCTTTTTGTTTCTTCCAGCTTTTCTGCCAATTTCCATTGTACCGTTTCGTGGGCTGCAATAACCATCTGGCATATCCGCTCACCACTTTCAATTAAAAAATCTTCGTTTGACAGGTTGATTAAAATTATTCCTATTTCGCCCCTGTAATCGGCATCAATTGTTCCGGGTGAATTTAAAACAGTTATACCTTTTTTTAACGCCAATCCGCTCCTGGGCCTGATTTGGGCTTCGTATCCTTCGGGGATTTCAACATACAATCCGGTAGGAATTAATTTTCTTTCCAAAGGTTTTAAAACAACCGGTGAGGGCAAAAATGCCCTTAAATCCATTCCTGCAGAGAGTTGTGTACTATAAGCAGGTAATTCGTTATTTGATTTATTTACAATTTTAATCTCCATTCAAACCTCATTTTTTTTGAGAACCGCAAATATATGGATTAATAAAGATTTTACAGTCCTTATTAACATTATTTGTCAATTGAAATCACTAATTCAACTTGTTGGATAACAATTAAATGAACATAAGGTTCGCCATGATTTCATCGGAAACAAACATTCCTTTTTCGGTTAAATTGTAAATTCCATTGTTCAGTTTAACCAAACCAGTGTTTAGGTATTTATCGATATTTATTTTGAAATAACTGGATTTTTCGGGCCCAAAACGCTCTTCCAATTCATATTGCGAAACTCCCCAAATAGTTCGAATCCGGGTTAAAATGAACTCGTTGTATTTATTGTTATCGCTCAGTATTTCTTCTTCATAAAAGGGTAACCCGGCATCAATTGCCTTTATATAGCTCTCAATATGAGAAACATTCCAGCTTCGTGAAACGCCGTTAAAGGAATGTGCTGAAGGACCAAGCCCGAGGTATTTTACTCCTTTCCAATATGATGAATTGTGTTTTGAATATTTACCATCTCTTGCAAAATTCGATATTTCATACTGTTCAAATCCGTTTTCTTTTGCCAGTTTTACCAGTGTTTCAAACTGCAAAATGCTTTCTGTTTCGTTCAAGGCTTTTAAAGTTCCTTTTTTTAGCCAGGTGTAAAAGGGTGTTCCTTTGTGATAAGTAAGATGATAGGCGGAAAGATGCTGGATTGGCAATTTGAATATCTTTTCCAAATCGGCTTTCCATTGATTTATTTTTAATCCGGGTAAACCATAAATCAAATCAACACTTATGTCGCTGAATCCGATATTTGCTGCATTTACAACCGCCTGAATTGCCTGATCCGCATCATGACGACGGTTCATTTTTTGCAGAAATTCATTTTGAAAAGATTGAATTCCAATACTTAACCGACGAACCCCTGTACTATAAATATCTATTAAATAATCAATTGAAAGATCATCGGGATTTGCCTCAAAGGTAATTTCCGCAGTTTTGGAAACATTAAAATGATACTTTAAAAAATCAAGTATTTCGTTTAACTCTTTTTTGGTCAAAACTGATGGTGTTCCACCTCCAAAATAAATTGTTTCAACTTCCTCATTATCGAAATATTTTTTCCGTTGAATTATTTCTGTTTTCAGGGCTGACAAAAACTTTTCGGTTAATGTGGTATTTACGGTTTTATAAAAATCGCAGTAATAACATTTCTGGCGGCAAAAAGGAATGTGGATATAAATACCTGCCATTTGATTTTGATTTTGTTAACTGTTTAAAAATATGGAATTGCCCAAAAAATCCTAATATTGCAATCCTTTTTGAATGAGATGAAGATGATTACTTTATCAAAATAAAAATACTCAAAATGAAAATATTATATTTTTGGAAACCCTTGTTGTGGCTGGCAATTATTTGCTATTTGCTTTTTATACCTGCCAGCGATTTACCTACAGGTTTATTCTTTATTATTCCACAATTTGATAAGATTGTACACTTTTCACTTTTTTTTGTGTTTTGCCTTTTCATGTTGCGACCGATAAAAAGGCTAAATCTGAACCATTACCTTATAGCGCCTTCAATTTCAATCATATCAAGCGGTATGCTCGAATTTATACAACACACTTTGTCGAATTCCCGCTCAAGCGATTTGTATGATTTTATAGCCAACTCAATTGGCGTTTGTTCAGCGGTTTTGTTTTATTACCTCTTTGTATCGGGCAGGAAATGGGAAAAACTATTCTAAAGTTTTACAAATTCTTCAAATTTATCTATATCCTTGCTAATTACTTCAAGCGTGGTTTCCTTGTAAAAAGTACTTATATCTTTCCGCAACTTATCGTATTGTGAATGAACAGGACAAAACGGTTTTGAAGGATCATGGGTTCTGCAAGGTTCAAGTGTAATTAAACAATTTGTAAAAAACTCTTCGCCGTCAACTTTAGTAACAATATCCCAAAGTGTAATGCTTTCAGGATTTCTACCCAAAGAGAATCCACCATTTGGCCCTTTTGTTGAAACAAGCAGTTTTTGTTTTACAAGGTTTTGAAGAATTTTACCTAGAAATGGAGATGATAACTGCAAATCTTCAGAAATCTTTTTAATTCCAATCCGTGAATCTTTTTCAGAATATTTTCCGAGATAGATGAGCGAACGCAACGCATATTTACAAGTATTCGATAACATAGCTATGATTTTAAATTTAACTTCCAGGTTTTACTAAATGAGTTTTTTGCAAATTCAGGAAATACTTTCTGATTTCCCAAAACATTTTTATTTGCTTTCAACATTGTATTTTTTAATGTTCCGCTAATAATATCAAGGTTTTTCCGCTTTTTGAATGCCCATTCATAAGCTTTCATTCCGATATTCCATTCAAAAGTGCCCATATTTTGTTCAACACTTTTTTTGCGGTTCAACAACAACAAATCGTGCAACGGTATTTTTACCGGGCAAACTTCGGAACAGGCGCCACAAACTGAACATGCATAACTCAAATGATTGAATTTATCGAACCCATTGAAAAAAGGTGTAATAACTGATCCAATTGGCCCGGTATAAGTTGAGCCATAAGTATATCCGCCAACATTTTTATAAATTGGGCAAGCATTTAAACAAGCTCCGCAACGAATGCATTTCAATGCCTTGTAATGTTCCTTTTCGTTTGCAATTTCAGTGCGGTTATTGTCAAGCAAAACCACGAACATTTTTTCCGGGCCATTTGCTTCGCCTGCTTTTTTTGGACCTGTTAAAAGTGAGTTATAAACTGTAATCTGCTGTCCTGTACCATGTGCGGCAAGAAGTGGTAAAAACAAAGGCAAATCGTTTATTGAGGGGAGTATTTTTTCGATACCGGTAATTACAATATGGATTTTAGGGAAAGCTACTGACATAAAACCGTTTCCTTCGTTTTCAGTGAGTGCAACTCCTCCAACATCGGCAACCAAAAAATTGGCTCCGCTTACTCCAACTTCAGCTGAAGTAAATTTTTTACGTAAAATATCGCGAACAAACAGTGTGATTTCTGTTGGTGTTGAATTTGGCGCTGTATTAAATTTTTTGGTGAATAGCTCGGCAACGTCTTCTTTTGATTTATGCATTGCCGGAGTTAAAATATGATAAGGTTTTTCACCTGCAACCTGAACAATGAATTCGCCCAAATCGGTTTCAACAGGCTCAAAACCTGCTTTTTCGAGATTCTCATTCAGTTCAATTTCTTCTGATATCATCGACTTGCTTTTTACAAGCAAGTGCGCCTTGTTTTCATTTAAAACTTTGATAATTTCAGAAACCGCTTCCTCACTGTTTCTTGCCCAAAGAAGCTGAATATTGTTTTTGGTTGCATTTTTCTCAAATTCTTCCAAATAACCAGCAAGGTTTGCAACAACTTTTCCCTTTATGTACGAGGCACGTTGTTTTGCGAGCTCAAGGTTTGTGTAACGAAGTTTTCCACGTGAAACAGCTTCGTCATACCGCGAAATATTAAAATTTATGGTTTTCCTGTGTTTTTTATCAAAAGCAATTTTTGATTCTTCAAGAAATATGTTTTTTGCGAGCGGCATTTATTTTTCAAGAGGGATTTGAGCAATACGGCGGGCATGTCTCCCCCCTTCAAATTCAGCATTTAAATAGGCTTCAACAATTGCAACAACTTCTTCATCGGTAACAAACCTTCCGGGTATTGCACAAATATTTGCATCGTTGTGCTGCTTTGCCAGAGCAGCAATTTCGGGCATCCAGCAAACTGCAGACCGCACATGTGGAAACTTGTTAGCTGCAATACTTATACCCTGCCCGCTGCCGCAAAATGTTATTCCGGTTTCAAATTCCCCATTTTCAATGGCTCTGCCAATGGCATGGGCAAATTCAGGATAATCTACACTTTCGTTTGAAAAACATCCAAAATCTTTGTATGCAATCCCTTTTTCCTTAAAATATTTAAGTATAACCTGCTTCTTATCAAAACCAGCATGATCGCTTGCAAGGGCAATTATTTTATTTTTCAAATCTTTCATACCACAAAAATAATACTTTTTAGTACTTATTTATTTTTATTGATTTTAAATAAGCTTTTTAACTCTCTGTTTTCGAATATAAAAACCGATAAAAAAAAGATCAAAAGCAAAAATGTGTTTATTACATATTTTAAAACCGATATAAATGCATTTGTATAAATCGAAATTAAATAAATAATGCCTGCAATTAAAAAATAGGTGAAAATTCGTTTTAACGGATATGGAACGGGATAATATTTCTGACCTAAAAAATATGAAACAATCATCATTATTAAAAATCCAAGAAAAGTACTTATTGCAGAACCCATGTAACCCATTGACGGGATTAATAAAACGTTTAAAAGCACAGTAATTACGGCACCAAAAATTGCAACATAAGCCCCAAGTTTTGTTTTGTCGGTTAGTTTATACCACAATGAAAGTGTAAAATATATTCCGAAAAACAGGTTGGCAAGCAGAATCAATGGTATTGCCTTCATCCCTTCCTGATAATCTTTTTGGATAATAATTTTTAGCAGATCAATATATAATATCATTCCAAGGAAAATGATCAAACCAAAAATCACGAAATATTTCATGATTACAGCATAAATTTTTGGGTCGTTTTTTTTGCTGCCATGTGAAAAGAAAAACGGTTCAAATGCGTACCTGAATGCTTGTATAAAAACGTTCATAAGTATTGCAACTTTAAAATTTCCACCATAAATTCCTAATTGCTGCATGGGGTTTTGATTTTCAGGTACCAAAAAAGGAATTAAAATTTTATCGATTCCCTGGCTTACCATTCCTGCCAAACCAACTACCAAAATACCACCGCCGTAGGTTAGCATAACTTTGAGTTGTTTTTGGTCGAATTGAAAAGATATTTTCAACATTTCGGGAAGTAACAAAACCAGTGTAGAAAGCGATGCCAGCAGATTTGCAATAAAAACATACCCCACTCCTATTTCGGGTGAATAAATAAGTTTTACTACAGATTCCGGATTATTTTTGAGTAAATACGGGCAAAGCGATAGAAAAAACAAATTAAATGCAATGTTGAATGCAATGTTTATGATTTTGATTGTTGCAAATTTTAAGGGCCTGTTTTTCAGTCTTAATTGTGCAAATGGTATAGCTGTTAAAGCATCAATACCCAGAATAATTGCCAGCCACAAAATATATTCGGAATGACCGGGATATTGTAAAACACGGGCAACAAAATCGCTGATAAAGAAAAAAGGAATAACAAATAAAACCGAAGTCGAAAATAAAGAAATTACAGCAGTGGAATATACTTTGTCAGGTTCGTCGCTTTTTGAAGCATATCTGAAAAAAGAAGTCTCCATTCCGTAGGTAAGCAAAATCATCAGAAACGCTACATACTGATATAAATTGGTCATAATTCCAAAATCTTCAGGGGCAAAAATTACCATGTAATATGGAGCGAGGCACCAGTTTAAAATACGTCCTACGATACTGCTCATTCCATAAATGACTGTATCGCCCGCAAGTTTTTTATAGCTGTTCAAAATGATTTATTTTTAGGGCAAAGATATAATTCATCTGTTACATTTAAATCGGAAGTTCTGTATTTTACTTTTCAAAACCGGTGCAGCAAATTTTATATTAATTTTACAGCCTTATTTTAACTTTTATTGAATATGAAACCTTTCACATTTCTACTTATTGTTTTTTTAAGCTTGTTTGTTACTTTATTTTCATGTTCAAACCAATCATCAAAATCGCGTAAACCTGTTTGTTCAATTTCAGTTCAGCCTGCAAAAACCAACTATGTTTTTGGCGAAAAAATTTCTTTTAATGTTACCACAAAGGTTAAAAACGGCGAGATAAAAAGTATTAAAGTTTTTTATCAGAACGAACTTTTAATGGAAAGTAAGGAACTAAATTTCAATATTGAAGGTATTGAAATAAAAACTTTGGGAAACAGTGTTATTAGGGTTGAAGCAGTAAAAACTGATGGTTTAAGTAACACACAGTCAATAACTTTACATACGCTCTCTAATATTGTTCCTAAAAAATTATCATATAAAACTGTTAATATTTATCCGCATTCAAAAGAATATTTCACTGAAGGATTGGAATTTCATAACGGATTTATTTATGAAGGTACAGGCGAAAATGGTACTTCAGGGATTTATAAAGTGAATTTAACGACTGGAAAAGCTGTTCAATCTGTTGAATTGAATGAAAAATATTTTGGTGAAGGAATAACTGTTTTAAACAACAAAATTTACCAGCTTACATATCGCGCAAAAAAAGGTTTTGTTTACGACTTCAATAGTTTTGCTCTAATCGACAGTTTTCAATTTTCATCAACAACAAACGAAGGCTGGGGATTGACAAATGATGGTAAATATTTAATTATGAGCGATGGATCACAGTTTTTAACCTGGATTGACACCGCTGATTTTTCAATTACTAAACGGATTGAAGTTGGAAACAATAAAGCCATTTATAAAAATATAAATGAACTGGAATATATTGAAGGAACTATTTATGCCAATGTTTATACAACAGAAATGATTGTGCAAATTGACACTGAAACCGGTAGAATTTTGTCAGAAACCAATTTCCCCGACCTAATAAAAATGCATCACAATCAAAAAGACAGGATTGATTATATGAACGGAATTGCCTGGGACAATAAAAATAAAAGACTATTTATTACCGGAAAATTGTGGCCAAAACTTTTTGAAATAGAACTTTTACCTTAAAACAAAGTAAGATTATCACCGTATTTTAATCTACCTAAATGTTTGTATGCCAAATCAGTAACTTCTCTTCCGCGGGGTGTTCTTTTAATAAATCCTTCTTTAATCAAAAAAGGTTCATAAACTTCTTCAATTGTACCACTATCTTCTCCAACCGCAGTTGCAATAGTTGAAATTCCTACTGGTCCGCCTTTAAACTTATCTATAATACAAAGTAAAATACGGTTATCCATTTCATCCAGTCCGTATTCATCAATATTAAGCGCTTTTAAAGCATGTTTTGTAATTTCCATATCAATGCTCCCATTGCCTTTTACCTGCGCAAAATCGCGCACACGACGCAACAGTGAGTTAACAATCCTGGGTGTACCGCGGCTTCTAAAAGCAATTTCGCAGGCTGCATCATCAGTTATTTTTACATCTAAAATTCTGGCCGAGCGTTTCACTATTCCGGTAAGTACTTCAGCATCATAATATTCTAAATGAGCATTTATACCAAAACGTGCCCGTAGCGGAGAGGTTAATAAACCAGAGCGGGTTGTTGCACCAATTAAAGTAAACGGGTTCAGTTCAATCTGTACCGATCGTGCGCTGGGACCTTTATCAATCATAATATCGATCCTGAAATCCTCCATTGCTGAATATAAATACTCCTCAACTATTGGCGATAAACGGTGAATTTCATCAATAAAAAGCACATCGTTTGTATCAAGATTGGTAAGTAAACCAGCCAAATCGCCCGGTTTATCCAAAACTGGTCCCGAGGTAATTTTCAGCCCCACTCCCATTTCGTTTGAAATAATATTTGAAAGCGTGGTTTTTCCTAATCCCGGCGGTCCGTGTAATAAAACATGATCCAATGATTCACCACGCATTATAGCAGCTTTTACAAATATTTCAAGATTTTCAACTATCTGTTTTTGCCCGCTGAAATCTTTGAATTGTAACGGCCTAAGTTTAATATCCAGCTCTTTATCATTTTCAGAATAACTTTCGCCTCTGATATCTAAATCTATTGTCATGCTATTTATTATTCTTTCAGCTGTATTTTTCTATTGTATTAATTAATTGCTGTGCAGAAAACGGTTTCGAAAGATAATCATTCATGCCAACACTTAAACATTTCTCTTTATCGTTTTCATAAGTATTTGCAGTTAAAGCAATGATAGTTACCGGATTTTTAACTTCATTAATTTTTTCAAACTCCCTAATTTCAATTGTAATTTCGTAGCCATTTTTTTCGGGTAGCATTATATCCATTAATACAATATCGTATTTATTGCTTTTAAAAGTTTCAATGGCTTCTTTTCCATTTGAAACAGCAGTAATTTCACAGTCTAATTTTTTTAAATTAAACATTACCACTTTTTGGTTCATTAAATTATCTTCAACTAAGAGTATCTTCAAAGCGTTATTATTATTTAATTTCTTTATTGAACAAATATAAGATGAAATATTACTTAATATATCCTGTTTATTCTGTTCATTTCTATTTTTCTATTTTTTATTAGAATACAACTAACAGAAAATTACCCCGCTTTTTAACATCCTTTTTATCTACTAATTTGTTAAACTATAAATATATAACTTAAGTTTTTAACAACTGTTAATAGCTTTTAAACGTTATAAAACAGAAAAATGAACAGGTTTACAAAGTGTGAATATGTTGCTTTTAAAAACTAATAGTTTTGTATGATATTTAATTTAATGGTTTTATATGTATTAAAAATTGAAAAATGCAAATTTTATATTAAAAGATTACTTTTGTTTTTTGAACGTTTTATACACACATATTAACAATTTATAAATTTATAAATTGCTGAATTTAAAATATTTATGAATAATGTCGGAAAACTTTAAAATACTTGTTGATAAGCTCAATTCTTTTAAAATGAGATATTATTCCTTTGAGTTGTTAAAAGGGGCAATGGTATTTTTATTTCTTGTTTTGGTTGTTTATACTACTTTTTCAATAATAGAATACTTTGTTTATCTATCTACTGACGTTCGTAAAATTGTATTTTTTGGATTTCTTATTTTTTCAGGTTTTTTATTGATTCAGTTTGTTGGAATACCGTTGTTAAGAATGATTCATTTATTAAAATCAATTGATTTAAAGGCAACTACAAAAATTATTCAAAAACATTTTTCAAGTATTGAAGATAAACTATTAAACATTATTGAATTAAATGATTTACCACAAAATCAGTATTCAAACGAACTTATTTTAGCAAGCATCGATCAAAAAATTGAGCAACTTAAAGTTTTTGATTTTAATGAAGCTATTAAGTTTAAAGATATAAAAGCAATTTTTATATACTTTATAGTCAGTGTTTTAATTACATTCGGAATTTATGTTTTTAATAGAAATGTATTTATTGATTCTACAAAACGTTTGGTTCATTTTAATACAACTTATATAAAACCGGCTCCCTTTAAATATAATTTGATTAATACACAACTTGAAGTAAAAAAGGGAGAATCGTATAACATTAAAATCTCGGTTGAAGGCAATGAATTACCCGAAATAGTTTATATAAATATTGAAGGAAATAACTACCTGATGAAAACTTCATCTGCCGGAGAATTCGAGTTTGAAATGGTTTCAGTTATCAATCCTGTAAAGTTTTATTTTACCGATTTAAAATACGATTCAGAAAAATATTATCTCAAATTATTGCCAAAACCTGGTATAACAAAATTTAAAACAACAATTACTCCACCTGCTTATACCGGGCTTCAATCACAGCTTTTAAATAATATTGGAGATTTGCAAATACCCAGTGGAACAAAAGTGGAATGGAATTTTTCAGGTATTGATATTGATTTGATGTATATAATAGTAAATGATTCGGTTAAAATTGAGGCTCAAAATGCGAGCGAAAATTTTGTAATTAACTCAAATATTTATAAATCAACTAATTATAATGTTTTTGTGCAAAATAAAATTACTCAACCTGAATTAGCATTATCTTATTCAATTGAAGTTGTACCTGATTTGTTTCCTGAAATTGAGGTTGAACAAATTGTAGATTCAATGCAGCTAACCCGGTTTTATTTCAAGGGAAATATAGGTGATGATTATGGGTTTACACACCTTCAGTTTCATTATAATATTGACAATTCAGATTCAGCAATATCAATACCTATTGTTAAAATGATGACAGATCAGGATTTTTATTTTGCTTTTGATTTTCAGAATTTAAACATAAAAGATGGTATTGTTTCGTATTATTTTTCGGTAACAGACAATGATGCTATTAACAATTATAAAACAACAACTTCCGATAATTATACATTTCAATTTCCTAATACTGAAGAGATTTATGCAAAAGACAAAGAACAGTTTGAAAAATTGCAGAATAATATTGATAAAAGTCGTGAATTGGCAAAAGAAATTAAACAGGATTTAAACAATCTGCAAATTAAAAATATGGATACAAATGTTTCGGATTGGGAAAAATCACAAATGGTAAATGATATAATTTCGAAACAAAATAAGTTGGAACAACTGTATGATCAAATAAAGCAGGATAATCAAAATTTAAATAATTATCTGAATTCCTTTGATGAAAAAAATCAAACAATACAGGAAAAACAAAAGCAGATTGAAGAGTTACTGGATGAAGTATTTACTGATGAGTTGAAAAAACTGATGGAGGAATTTAATAAGCTGGCTGAGGAATTTAATAGCCAAAAATTAAATCAACTTTCAGAGAATATGAATTTAACCCTAGAGGATCTTGAAAAGCAACTGGAAAGAAATCTTGAAATGTTGCAGAAAATGAAGGTAGAACAAAAACTTCAGGAAGTTATTGATAAGGTTAATGAAATTGCGGGCGAAGAGGAAAAGCTGGCTCAGGAAGTTGAGGATGATAAAAATTTTAATGAAACTGAAGAAAAAGTATCCAAACATCAGGAACAAACCAGGGAACTTGAAAAGAAAATAAATGATGCGCTTGAATTGAACAAAGAGCTTAAAAAGCCAATTAATTTTGATGATTTTGACGAAGAATTTAATGATGTAGATAAAAGTTTTGAAGAAAGTAAAAGCGATTTGAATAAAAAGAGCAAAAAGAAATCGGGGGAAAGTATCAGGAAAACGAGCGAAAAAATGCGAAATATGGCGTTTGGAATGCAACAGATGTTAGATTCGAATTCAAAAGAAGAAAACATGGAAAATATTGAAAATCTGAAACAAATACTCAGTAATCTGATATTTCTGTCGTTTTCTCAGGAAAAAGTTTTGGCAGGGTTAAATGGAATTGCTGATAAAGATCCTGCTTTAAATCAATTAAATAAAGACCAAAAAAGGATTCTGGAACAAAGTCAAATTGTTAAAGATTCGTTATATACACTTGCAATGCGAACACCCCAGATTACAAGCATGGTTAACAATGAATTATTGTCAATGGAAATATATTTGAAAAGGGCAAATGAGGAAATGCAGGAGGCACTTTATCCAAATGCACGAGTAAGCCAACAATTTGTGGTAACATCATTTAACAATTTGGCACTAATGCTGAATGAAGCATTGGAAAATCTTGAAAATCAAATGGCAAACTCTCAACCGGGTGATCAGGAATGTGAAAAACCTGGTGGTAAAGGAAAGCCAGGTATGAATATGTTAAAACAGGCATCGGAAAGCATAAAGCAGCAATTGCAACAAATGATTGATCAAATGAAAAATGGCAATCCACAGAACATGGGAAAGGAAATGGGTCAGAGTTTAATGCAACATGAAATGATGCAGCAAATGCTTAGAAATATGATGAACAACGGTAGTGTAGGAAGTGATGCCAGGCAACAGTTACAGCAAATTGACAATATGCTGGAGCAAAATAGAAAGGAACTGATGAATAAATCTATAAACGCCCAAACAATTGCTCGTCAAAACCAAATTACTACGCGTTTATTACAGGCAGAAAAGGCAGAAATGGAAAGAGATTTTGATGACAAAAGAGAGTCAAAAACTGCCGATGAATTTTACAGTAACCCCATTAAGTTTTTCGAGTATATGAATAATGACAATTATAGTATTGAATATTTGAATAAAAATTCTAATAAATTGCACAATTTTTATAACAATAAATACAAACAATATTTAAAAAATATAGAAAATAAGTAGTGAAAACCAGCCCTCCTAAAATACTAGTGATTAAATCAGATGTTACAGAATTAAAAAAGGTAGAAGATTTTCTAATTAACATCTTTATTGAATTTAAGTTGGAGAAAATGTATTTCAATAAAATATATTTGTGTATTTCTGAAGCAGTTATAAATTCAATTCAACATGGCAATAAAAACGATTTTGATAAAGAGGTTTCTATAGTTTTAGATTGTAATGATGAAGAAATAAATATAAAAATAGAGGATGAAGGAGATGGATTTGACTTTAAAAATTTACAAAATCCAGTTCTAAAGGAAAATATTAATAAAGAATCGGGTAGGGGAATTTTTATTATTAAAAATTTAAGTGACAAAATTGAATTTAATGAAAAAGGAAATCAGGTTCAGTTTAAAATTGAATGTAAGTGAGCAAAATTGAAATATTCTACGAGGACATTAAACCATTAAAACTCTCAAAAACCCATATAAATAAACAAGTTAAATATTTGATAAACAATGAGATAAAGGAAGTTGGGATCATTTCCTTAATTTTTTGTTCAGATAATTATTTATTAGATATCAATATAAAATATTTAAATCATAATTATTTTACAGATATCATAACCTTTAATTATGTTGAAGGTGAATTAATTTCAGGAGATTTATTTATAAGCATTGACAGGGTTAAAGAAAATGCTTTAGAATTTGAAACAATCTGGATAAAAGAGCTATATAGAGTAATTTTTCATGGATTGTTACATTTAATCGGTTATAATGATAAAACCGAAGAGGATAAAGTAATAATGAAGGAAAAGGAAGATTTATATTTAAGAGCAGTTGATTTTGGAGGGATAGTATTATGATGCCTATTTATGATGTGATTGTGGTTGGCGGAGGACATGCTGGTTGTGAAGCAGCAGCTGCGGCTGCAAATTTGGGTTCAAAGACATTGCTAATCACTATGGATATGACAAAGTATGGTCAAATGTCTTGTAATCCGGCAATGGGAGGAATTGCAAAAGGCCAGATAGTGAGAGAAATAGATGCTTTGGGAGGGTATTCCGGAATAATAGCAGATAAAACTACTATTCAGTTCAGGATGCTAAATAAATCAAAAGGACCGGCAATGTGGAGTCCTCGTAGCCAAAACGACAGGTTTAGATTTACTGAACTATGGCGTGATACACTTGAAAGTATTGATAATCTGGATTTGTGGCAAGATGCAGTAACAAATCTTATTATTGAAAATAAGATAGTTACAGGTGTTATCACCAAAGTAGGTATTGAATTTAAGGCAAAAACAGTAATACTTACAAACGGTACTTTTCTAAACGGTCTGATGCACATCGGATCGTCTAAAATAAAAGGTGGTAGAATAGGTGAAGCAGCATCATATAATATTTCAGAACAACTATTTGATTTAGGTTTTAAAACAGGACGATTAAAAACCGGTACGCCTGTTAGGATTGATGGAAGAACAATTGATTTTTCTTCTTTGGTTGAACAAAAAGGGGATGTAGGATATTATAAATTTTCTTATTTACCGGGAACTGAAAGTAAGTTGGAGCAAAAATCTTGTTGGATTACAAATACAAATATCAACGTTCATGACGAATTAAAAACAGGGTTTGAAGAATCTCCAATGTTCGACGGTACAATTCAAAGTACCGGACCGCGTTATTGCCCAAGTATTGAATCAAAACTTGTTACTTTTTCTGAGAAGGAATCACACCAGTTGTTTTTAGAACCTGAAGGTGAAAAAACTATAGAATATTATTTAAATGGTTTTTCTTCATCGCTTCCATGGGATGTTCAATACAACGGATTGAAGAAAATTAAGGGATTGGAGAATGTGAAAATATTTCGTCCCGGTTATGCAATTGAATACGATTATTTTGAACCAACACAACTTCATCATACACTTGAAACAAAAATTATTAAGAATTTATTTTTTGCTGGTCAAATTAATGGGACTACTGGTTATGAGGAAGCGGGAGCGCAAGGTTTAATGGCAGGTATAAACGCACACTTAAATTGCAAAAAGCCAGGAGAACAATTTGTATTAAAACGTAATGAAGCATACATAGGAGTTTTAATCGATGATTTAGTTACAAAAGGAGTCGATGAACCTTATCGAATGTTTACAAGCAGGGCAGAGTTCAGAATTTTATTGCGACAGGACAATGCTGATGTACGATTAACGGAAAAATCGTACAAATTGGGTTTAGCCTCTGCAGAACGCCTCAATTTATTGATTGAGAAAATCAGGTTGATCGACAATATAATAGACTTTACAAGAAAGTTTAGTGTTAAGCAAAGGTTTGTAAATCAATTGCTTGTCGAAAAAGGTACTTCAGAATTGAAGCAAAGCGTAAAGCTTTTCGATATTATTTTACGCCCTCAGATTTCAATATTTGATTTAATAGAATACATTACACCGTTTAAAACTTTTCTTGAACAGGTTCCGGTTAATCGGAGAATGGAAATAATTGAAGGAGCTGAAATAATTATAAAATATGAAGGCTATATAAGCAGAGAAAAATTATTAGCTGAAAAATTGGATAAATTTGAAAACATAAATATTGAAAATAGATTTAATTTTGGTGAGTTAAAATCTATTTCTACAGAAGCACGTCAAAAACTTGAGAAAATAAAACCGAAAACTATTGGTCAGGCAAAACGAATTTCAGGAGTTTCTCCTGCTGATATAAATGTACTTTTAATAATGATGGGCCGGTAGTGTTTCACGTGGAACAAATTAAAATTGAAAATGGATTTAAAAAAGGAAATAAGGGAAATACAGGATTATCCGAAAGAGGGTATAAGCTTTAAGGATATTACTACTTTAATAAAAAACCCAAAGGCACTCAATTTTGTAATTGATTCGGTTGTTGAAGAATTTAGAGACAAAGGAATAACTAAAGTTGTGGGATTGGAAGCACGTGGATTTATTTTTGGTGGAGCAATAGCAAGCCAATTAAATGCAGGTTTTGTTCCTATTCGTAAGAAGAATAAACTTCCGGGGAAAGTTATGACTGAAACATACAAACTCGAGTATGGCGAAGACCGAATTGAAATGCATATTGACGGTTTATTAAAGAATGATGTTGTTCTTATCCATGATGATTTACTTGCTACTGGCGGTACGGCTGAGGCTGCATTGAAAATAGTGAAAAAATGCGGGGTTGAGCAAGTTTATTTTAGCTTTGTATGTGACTTGGAATTTATCGATACGCCCAGCAAAAGAAAGCTTAAAAATCATATTGTACAAACCTTGGTTAAGTATTCTTAGTTGAAATATAATACAATAAATAAGAATATTGAATATTTAAAATCACTGGTATCGGTGCTTCCAAACCAACCCGGAATTTATCAGTATTTTGATGACACCGGTAAAATAATATACATTGGAAAAGCCAAGGATTTACGTAAAAGAGTCTCATCTTACTTCTCAAAATCTCACGATCATCGAAAAACTTCTTTATTGGTAAGAAACATTGCCGATATTAAACACATGGTAGTTCAAAGTGAACAAGATGCGCTCTTATTAGAAAATAATTTAATAAAAAAGTACCAGCCGCGGTATAATATTCAACTCAAAGACGATAAAAGTTTTCCATGGATATGTATAAAAAATGAAACATTTCCCAGGGTTTTAAAAACAAGGGAATTGGAGAAAGACGGATCAAAGTATTATGGTCCATATACTTCAATTTATACTGTACGAACACTACTGGAATTGTTTAAATCCGAGTACAAACTTAGAACATGTAATTATAATTTATCTAAGGAAAATATAGAGAATGGCAAATTTAAAGTTTGTCTTGAATATCATATTGGTAACTGTCTGGGTCCTTGTGAGGGATTGATTTCTGAAGAAAAATATAATGAGGGAATTGGGGATATCAATAACATTTTAAAGGGAAATATTTCAGGAGTAATAAAGCATTTGAAGGAGAAAATGGTTGAATTGGCTGATTCTCTAAATTTTGAGGAAGCTGCCAAAATCAAGGAAAAATATGATTCTTTAAATCGATATCAGAGTCGTTCAACAATTGTTTCTCCAAATATTACTGATGTTGATGTTTTTACGATTGAAGAGGACGAAAAATGGGCTTTTATTAATTATCTGAAAGTAATAAAGGGAGCCATTATTCAAACATTTACACTTGAAATAAAAAAGGTTTTGGATGAGACTAGTGAGGAATTGCTTCTTTCCGGAATTGTCGAAATACGACAAAAAATATATAGCAATTCCAGGGAAATATTAGTTCCAATTAAATTAGATTTTAAATTGGACAATGTAATTTTCAGAATACCACAAAGGGGAGAAAAAAAGGAATTGCTTGAGCTTTCTCAAAGAAACGCGAAGTATTTCAGATTGGAAAAGGATAAACATGCTGTTTTAAAAAACCCAAATATCAGATTGGAACAGTTGCTTGGTACTATAAAAAAAGATTTGCAGTTGGAAGAAACGCCATTTCATATTGAATGTTTTGATAACAGTAATTTACAAGGGACAAACCCGGTTGCCGCATGTGTGGTGTTTAAAAACGCAAAACCAAATGTAAAGGAATACAGGCACTACAATATTAAAACGGTAGAAGGTCCAAATGATTTTGCGTCTATGGAAGAAGTGGTTTTTAGACGATACAAACGTTTAATAGACGAAAAAAAGTCATTGCCTCAATTAATTGTTATCGATGGTGGCAAAGGTCAGTTAACATCTGCTGTTAATGCTCTTGAAAAATTAGAATTGAGGGGCAAAATTTCTATAATTGGTATTGCAAAGAGATTGGAGGAAATATATTTCCCAGATGACTCGGTGCCAATATATATTAATAAAAATTCGCAGACTTTAAAAATTATACAACAACTTCGTGATGAGGCACACAGATTTGGTATATCATTTCATAGAAACAAGAGATCAAAAGAATTCATTACCTCTGAATTAAAATTGATTGAAGGAGTTGGAGATATGACAACGCAGAAATTGCTTAAGGAGTTTAAGTCAGTTAAAAAGATAAAGGAACAACCTTTGACAGTTTTAGAAAAAAGTGTCGGAAAATCTAAAGCTAAAATCGTTTTTGATTATTTCAATAAGTAAAAAACAATTTGATTATTAAAATGTGCAATTTGTGCATAATATGAGTTATAATCATTAGTAATTGGTGTAGAACTGAAAAGTTTGGTAAAGGATTATTTTTGGTGCTACTTAATTAAATTGCAGATATAGAAACGATTTAAACAGTTGTAAATTAAACAGATAAGATCGTAGTAGTGCTTTTGAATCAATAATTTTTTTAAAAATAAACGCGGTGAGAATTCAATATTTAAAACTAAAAAGGGGGTAGGGCTGAAATATTTTATTTTGAAGCGGTGACAGAATTAGGAAATTTAGAATTTTTAAAAAGCAGGTCTATATTTATCATCTGCGATTAATAATCCGAGATAGCTCACAAATCGGGATTTGGCAATTTCATCGTTTTCAACAGCAGTTTTAACTGCGCAACCGGGTTCATGTGTGTGAGAGCAATTTTTGTATTGGCAGTTTGCTGAAATTCTGAAAATTTCAGGAAAGTAATGAGAAATTTCCCAGGCTTCCATTTCCAGCATTCCAAATGCTTTTATTCCGGGAGTATCGATAATATAACCTCCAAAATTTAGTTTGTAAAGTGTTGTATATGTTGTGGTGTGTTTTCCTGTATTATGAATATCTGAAATATCCATTGTTTTCAACTTTAAACCAGGTTCAAGCACATTAATAAGGGTTGATTTACCAACTCCACTGTGCCCGTTGATAACATTAATTTTGTTTTTTAAAGCTTCTTTTAATTTTTCAATTCCGAGTAAAGTTGTTGCGGAGGTTACAATGCATGGATAACCAATTTTGGTGTAAATATCTATAATTGAGTTCAATGTAGTTCTTTGGGTATCGTTTAACCGATCGTTTTTATTGAACACAATTAAAACAGGAATCCTGTAAGCTTCTGCTGATGCAAGATATCTGTCGATAAAAGTTGTGGTGGTAACAGGATAAAACAAGGTAACTACCAAAACTGCCTGATCAATATTTGCTGCAATTATGTGTGATTGTTTTGACAGGTTTTGTGAGCGACGGATTATGTAGTTTTTTCTCTCCTCAATACTCGAAATTAATCCAATATTCTGCTCTTTTTCCTTATTTTCAGAAGTTTGAACCGTAAACTCAACTCTGTCGCCAACAGCAACAGGGTTGGTACTTTTAATATCTTTGATACGAAATTTGCCTTTAATTTTGCACTCAAATTTTTCCCCGTCTTCGGTTTCAACGGTGTACCAACTGCCTGTCGATTTTATAACGATTCCTTTTTTCAAGTTGAATTTTTTTCAAAAGTAGTTTTTAATATTAATATAAAATGAAGCAGAAATTCAGAGTTTTCACGTGAAACAATTCTCACATATTGAATAACAATGTTTATTTCTTTCTGATATTCAATGAAATAAATTCATAAGATTGAGAAAAAACCTACTCCCAATTTAAAATAATTTTTCCGCAATTTCCTTGCTCCATAATTTCGAATGCCTTTTGATACTCATCGGCGACGAAACGGTGTGTAATGATATGTGAAATATCAAGCCCGCTGGTTAACATCATTTCCATTTGATACCAGGTTTCATACATTTCACGGCCATAAATTCCTTTTAGCGTCAAACCCTTGAAAATGAGCTTGCCCCAGTTAATTTGAGTGCTTTGAGGCAAAAGTCCCAGCAAACTGATTTTTCCGCCGTTATACATGTGGTTCACCATGTCGTTAAAAGCAGCCGGCGAGCCCGAACATTCCAAGCCGATATCAAAACCTGATATCATTTCGTGTTTTGCCATAGCTTCTTTTATGCTTTCTTTGGTTGGATCGATTACACGCGTTGCACCCATTTTTTTTGCTAAATCACGGCGATATTCACTTAAATCGGTACCTATAATATTTCGTGCACCCGAAAATTTGCAGATTGCTGCTGCCATTGCACCAATTGGGCCTCCAATTCCTGTTATCAGCACATCTTCTCCAAGTAAAGGAAAAGAAAGTGCAGTGTGTGTAGCATTTCCCAACGGATCCATAATAGCCATCATCTCGTCGGAGATTCGGTTGTCGATATGCAACACGTTTTTTGCAGGCACAGAAATGTACTCAGCAAAACCACCGTTACGATTCACGCCAATACCTATTGTATGATCGCAAATATGTTGACGCCCGCGACGGCAATTACGACAAAACCCGCACGAAATGTGACCTTCTACAGTTACTCGTTCACCCACTTTTACCCGATCAACTTCTGAACCCACTTCAACCACTTCACCCATATATTCGTGACCTATTGTTACAGGTGTTTTAATGGTTTGCTGCGCCCACTCGTCCCATTTATATATGTGCAAATCGGTACCGCAAATGGCAGATTTTTTTACTTTAACCAAAACATCATTGGGGCCAATTGCCGGAATTGGAACTTCCTCCATCCAAATCCCTTTTTCGGGTTTACTTTTTACTATTGCTTTCACTTGTATTATATTTTAAAGCTGCAAGTTAAAACAAAATCCAGGTTCAAATTATAACTAAAATCAGGATTTTATTTTTATGAATTAAGCGAAATAAATTGCAAACAAGCAGATAGATAATAGATTATATATTTTTATCGGTCAAATATTTCTGTGAAATGAATTTTATTGGATACCAGGAAGCAAAAAATCCGATAAGAAGGACGACACCTAAAATTAGAATAATATCGGTAAAAACAATATGTACAGGGTAGCCGGTTATTAAGAATGTGCCGTTGTTTGGAAATGAAATTATTTCGAATGTAATTTGAAGCCAACACAATGCCAAGCCTAATAAAGTGCCTGTAACCGCACCGACAATTGAGATCATCCAACCTTCGAAAAGAAAAATCTGACCAATGGTTTTTGAATCTGCACCCATGCTCCGTAGAATCATTATGTCTTCTTTTTTATCGATAATCAGCATCGACAGGCTGCTTAAAATGTTAAATGAAGCAATTACTAAAATAAAAACCAGGATAAGATAAGCCGCCCATTTTTCCGATTGCATGGTTTTAAAAATCAGATCGTGTTGCTGGTATTTATTTTTCACGTGGAACCCGCTGCCGACGATTTTTTCGATTTCTTTTTGTATTTTTTTCGAATTAATATCGCTTGCCAGGCCAATTTCAACAGTAGAAACCTGTTGATCGCTTTCAAATAATTCCGCAGCAAACTTGTGCGAAACAATTATGTATTTTTGATCAATTTCTTCCAAAACAGCAAAAACACCGGAAGGAAAAATGTAATTATGATTAATAGCCCGGGCAGGATTTATCGAAACCTGTTTCCCTTTTTTTGGTACATAAAGAAGAAGTGGGTCGGTAAATTCGGGTCTGATTCCAAGGTTATATGCAACTCCTTGTCCGACAACTGTATAGTTAATACCTTGATTTTCAAGTATAAATTTACCATCGATTATCAAACTGTCGATACCGGTGTATTTTGTATAATTCTCAGGAACACCTTTTACAACGGCCGGAAAAATCTGGGTTCCATATTTTAAGAGGGCTACTTCTTCAATTATTTCGGCGTAATGGACAACCCCGGGCAAATTTTTGATTTGTTCAGAATCAAATTCTTTCGGATCGAACATTTTTCCTTCAACCGGTGATATTTTTAAATCGGGGTCGAAACTGCTGAAAAAAGTATTAATTAAGCTTTGAAAACCATTAAAAACTGAAAGTACAATTACAAGAGCCATTGTTCCAACAATTATTCCACCAACTGAAATTGCTGATATAATGTTGATTATATTCTGTTTCTTTTTCGAAACAAAATACCGTTGCGCTATAAACAGTGGTAAATTCAATGTTTTGTTTTTGGAATAAAACGGAGATTTCAATCTAAAATTGAACCACAGTTATGATTTGATAAGTTTATTGATATTGTCAATGTAATCAAGACTATCATCGATATAGAATTCCAATTCGGGGATTACCCGAAGTGATTTTCCAAGTTTTCTGCCTAATTCGCCCCTTAGTTGTTTGTTCATCAATTCGATTTCCTTTAAAATTTCAGCTCCGAATTCTGACGGGAAAATGCTTAAATAAACCCTTGCAATCCCAAGATCTTTGGTAACCCGAACAATCGTTACACTGATTAATTTTCCTGTGAATTTTGTTTTATTTACCCGCAATAAAATATCGGCCATTTCGCGTTGAATAAGCCGGGAAATTTTGTTTTGTCGTGTACTTAGTTCTTCCATACGATTATTCTTAAATCTGTTAAAAGGCTCAAAATTACAGAAAAAGCACGAAAGGACACATTTTAAATGCGTGTAACACAGATTAAAAGTTTCCGGTTAGGTTTTAATGAGAATGAAGATTACTTTATGTCAGCATTTTTATACGCGTTTTGCAAATCTTCATCTGGTTTAATTATGTTGAAGTTTTCCCAAAAACCGGGGTCATAATTGTTTATCATTTCAACAAATATGTCGCGCTGGGTGAATGATTCGTCCCGGTCGAATTTTTTGAGTTCTGTGTCCTGAATATCGGTTATCAACAAATCAGAAACACTGTGATATTCTGAATTTAATTTGTCGTTCCGGCTTCGTACTTTAAATTTTACTGAAGCTTTTACATTTGCTAAATGCCATTTTCCTTTGTAAAGCTGATAGTTAGCTTCGTAATTTGTATAAGTTGGTTTGGCTTTCACACCTTTGGGCTTTTTTTTAATCATTTCGTTTTCGGCATTTTTTAAGCCTGTTTTTGTGTAATGAAAACTAACATGTACAATGGCAAAAGTTTCTCTGTGAACATACATTTCGCCAACAAAGCCATTTTCGTTGAAGTTGCCAATTGGTTTGAATTCAAGCACATAAACAGGGTTTTCGTTATACCAAATTACCTTGCTGATATTGTAATCATACAAACTCTGATAATTTTGATCAAAAAAGGTTTCCACTGTTTTAACAATGTCCAGTCTGGTAATTGTAAACGGCCCGCCCTGCAATTTGAAATTTAGCCATTGAAATTGTTTTACGTCGGAGCTTCGGCGGCCTTTAATAATACGAACCAAATCACTGCGATTTGAATTGTTGTAGGGTGCTTTTAATATCTCAATTACAGCTTCTGAAACATTAATATATTCGTCGTCCTGTTTTATTGTTTCGCGGTAAAAAGCTGTCATTAATTTTGAATCACCGCTGTAATTTACAGCCAAATTTTCCCGAATATTTTCCAATAATTTTCCGGGTGTTGTTGCAACAACTTTTACCTCTTTTATCCTGATAGAAAACGGATTCATCACAATAACGTCTTCATCGAGGATTTTGTAGGCCGGAATTAAAAGCTGAACATATCCCATACAAGAAAAAACCAGTGTATCGCGAATAAAATCGGGATGGATTTTTAAAATAAAATTTCCGTCAACGTTCGTTATTGTTCCAATCGGCTTGTTTAGCAATGAAATTGAAGCATATTTTATGGGGTCTCCTTTTTTGTTGTCTATTAATTTTCCCGACAGGAAAAAGTATTTTACAGGAATCGAATCAACTTTTACTTCTTCAGAAATTTTATCTGCAGTATTTTTCGAAATGATTATCTGGTTTTCCAATTCTGTAAATATAAATTCCGACGGATCAAGCAGTTGATTTAGTACAGTATATAATGATTTATCATTGACTTCGATGCTATATTTTTGATTGGAATTTAGAATTGATGCATCATAGGAAAAATAAACGCCGGCCTGCCAGCTAATTTGGTCGAGAATTGAATTTATGGATTGATTTTTTTGGCTGATTGTTACACGGGTTTCAAAAACAGAGCCATTCTGCTGCTGTGCTTTAGAAATTGTTGACAGCAACAGAATGGCAAATAATATAACAAATTGTTTTCTGAACATTAAAAAAGCTTTTTCAGCTCAAATGAAGTTTCATGTTCCACACCATCGCGCAGATATTTAACTCTTATTTTTTTGTTTTCCTTACTTTGAAGCAACAGGTTTATATCGTTCAATTCCAGCGTTTTATTGCTGTTGTTGTTGAGCGATAAAATTTGGTCGTTTTCCTGCAAACCGGCATAAAAGGCCGGAGAATTTTCGCGAATATTTGTAACAGTAAAAACTGGTAAGCCGGGCATCGGGTTTATAATTTCCATGCCGCTCATGTTGTAATTGAATTCGTCGTTAAATTTATGGTTAGGTCGCAAAGTCAGCCTGCTGTTTCTGTAATCGATGGTAACATAAAAACGCCGCAGGATTTCAGCGCCAATTGTTCCGTTTCTGTCGTTTGAAGTCATTAATTGGTCAATAAGCTCAGAGTTTGGAAAAGCAACAATAGGCTGTGGTAAAATCAGCGGACCTACCCAAATACCATCGATGCGGCCTTTTATTCCAAATAAATCTCCACTCAATCCGCGGCCAATAAAAGTTTCTATGTGTTTTTTAGGAAATTGAATCCGTTCATCCGATTTTTCCGAAAGCCAGATAGCATCACTTGCCCCTGTGTCAACCAAAAGTTTAACAGGTACTTTTGTTGAATCATCGGTTATGATTTCGGTGTTAACAAAAGGTTTGTTTCCATCGAAATTCAAAGGCATTATAATGTCTTTTTTTCTGTCGCGGTATTTGTAATACTCGGGTTTATTCAGCGTTATTTTTTCGTTAATGTAATCAATTTCAACAATATAATCCTTAAAAAGGTTGAACCCTATTAAACCGTGAACCGGAATTCCAAGAATATGGGAAATTTGGAAATTCTCGTCAATAATCATCTGTACTTCCTGGTTTTGTGCAGTTAAACCGTTTATGCTCATTTTGTTGTTGGCAGAACGGTATGCCGTAAGCTCTTCACCTTCGCCTAAACCTTTAATTTGAATTGGCATTAAATAGTTGAGGTTGAGTTTATTTACAAACGGTAATTCAGTTATGATCGGATACCTAACCCCGGTATCTAAAATGAAATTCAATGTATCAGATTCATTTATTGTTACAGGAATGATGATAAGGTTACTGGATGATTTGAACTTGATGGTAACTGATTTATTACGTTGATTATCAAATAAAAATCCCCGGTTGTTGGCATAATACTGGCTTGGGTTTTCGCTGTAGTCCATACTTTTATCAAGCGGAATATAATCACGAACTACCAAAATATTATCCTGGATTTCGAAAAGCAGATAATAATCTTTCATCAGTTTGTCAAGTACAAATTTTACTGGCTTGTTCGAAACATTCATACTTATTTTCTTGTCAGCCAGCATTGTTGAGTTGTATTTGTAATCGATATTCAGGTATTTACAAATCTTTTCGATAACGTTTGTCAGTGATTCGTCTTCAACCGAAATGCTTATGTTTTGATCGAGTGCAGCCGATTTGGTGTCCTGTGCATATTGCATTTTAGGTGTAAAAACAAAAATCATTGCGGCAAACAGCATTGTGATTTTAATATAGTTTTTCATGGTTTTCATGTTGTTTTAATTGTTTTTATGGTTCGAAAATGTGTACAGTTCATTATTAACCGACAGATCGAGATTAAATGTGAGACTAACTACATTTAAAATAAAATCGATAGGTTTTTTGTCGAACTGTGCATTTAATTTTAAGTTGTTTAGCTCGGGTTCCAACACTTCAATATTTACATGATACGTTTTTTCAAGGCATTTAAAAACTTCATTTAAAGGAACTTCAGCGAAAACAAGATCATGAGTTTTCCAGGCTAAATAATTCGGATCTGTATTTTCCGATTTTTGTGGATTGCTGTTTTTATTTAAGAGTGTGCCTTTTTCACCAGGTGTCAGATAAATTTGTGCTCCGGCCGAAAGTTCGTTTGCACTTCTGCTGATAACCTGCACTTTACCCGTTTTAACAACAACTTCAACCGTTTCGGTTTCTGGGTAGGCAGAAACATTGAATGAAGTTCCAACTACTTTTACCCGGGCATTTCCGGCGTTGATGATAAACGGTTTTTCAGGATTTGGTTTTACGTCAAAAAAAGCCTCGCCTTCAATAGTAACTTCTCTTGTGTCGCCTTTAAATTGCTTTGGAAATACAAGTTTCGAATTGCTGTTTAACGCCACTACCGAACCGTCGGGAAGCGTAAATTCATTTATGACCTGGTTGGGTGTTGAAATAATTTCGCTGAATACTTCGGCTGAGTGGTTCTTTAACCCGAAATAAAATCCCGCTGAAGCAATAAATACGGCAAAAATAATTACGGCAGCGAATTTATAAAAGCGTTTTATAACCTCCTTTCTAAATGGGTTGCGATGGATAATTTTCATTTCCGATGGATCCATTTTTGCTTTTACATTTTTAAATGCACCCACCGAATCAAACCTTTCTTTGCTGTAGAAAGTGTCAATAGTATCGAGCATTTTCCGGTTTTGCTCCAGTTCTTCCCGGTTTTCGACCGATTGGTCCAGCCAGGCTTCCACTTCCGATTTTTCGACAGGACTTGCTTCGTTGCAAAGATATTTGGCCAATAAATCCCTGTTAAAAAATTCAATGTTCTTTTTTTCTTTCATGATACTTATTTGACAATTGTATTTGATTTTACCCTGAACCGGGTTTTTAACTTCAGCTTAAAAAAATTTAAAAAAAGTAGAATAGTTTTTTAATTTATCACGTAACGTTTTAAGCGCCAGACTGATTTGGGTTTCAACTGTTTTTACTGAAATATTTAATTTATCCGCAATTTCATGGTATTTTAATCCATCCTGGCGGCTCAACCTGAATATTTCCTTACGTTTTTCGGGGAGCGAATTGATGCTTTCTTCTATTTTTTCAAATAATTCGATTTCAGGAAAACTATCGTCATCAGAATAATGATTTTCCTGGTTTGAAATCACATTCTGAGCATAACGACTTTTTATTTTATTGTGTTGAATGTAGTTGATACAAAGATTTTTTACTGAACGGAAAAGGTAGTTTTTTAGAGAGGTTTCTATTTTAAGTTGATTTCTTTTTTCCCATATTTTCACAAAAAAATCCTGAACAATCTCTTCGGCTGCCGGGTCGTCGCTGATAATTTTCGATGCAAACGAACATAAATAGCTGTAATATTTGTGGAAAAGTATTTCGAACGCTTTTTCATCGCCGTTTTTTAACCTTTCAAATAATTTAAATTCTTCAGATTGATTCATGTTTTACTTGCTCTCACTGTATTGGCTAAGTTAGAAAAAACTAAATCCGTGTGAAAATAATCAATGATTATGTTTATTGGAAATATTCTGTTTTGTGAATCCGATTATGCTTCTTATTTTGCGCAACATGAAATCAGAAAAAACCGGGATCGAAAAGAAGGAAACATGGAAATTTCCAAGGGCATTTTGGGTAGCAAACACAGTCGAGCTTTTTGAAAGGGCTGCCTACTACGGCGTTTTTATTGTTATCACACTTTATTTATCGCGCATTTTGGGTTTTGGCGATATTCAGGCTGCTGCTATTGCCGGTGTTTTTCAGGCAATGCTTTACCTGTTGCCAACATTTGCCGGAGCTTATGCCGACAAAATTGGTTTCCGTAAGTCGCTGATGCTTGCCTTTGGTTTGCTCACTTTAGGCTACCTTGGAATGGGACTTTTGCCAACTTTTCTCGAATCGGCCGGATTGGTAAAATATGGTGATAAAACGCTTTTTAACGGATTGGACTCTTCTGCTGTCAGATATGCAATTATTCCGGTAATGGCGTTGATTGTTTTGGGTGGAGCTTTTATTAAATCGGTTATTACCGGTACGGTGGCCACAGAAACAACTGAATCTAACCGGGCACGCGGGTACAGTATTTTTTATGCGATGGTTAATATTGGGGCATTTTCGGGTAAAACCATTGTAAAACCATTGCGTGAAGCGATGGGAAATACAGGTTTGATCTGGATTAGCTATTTCTCGGCGGCAATGACATTAATTGGCCTAATTGTGGTTTTTCTTTGGTTCCGCAGCCGAAAACTGGAAGGAGAAGGAAAAACAATAAGCGAAATTTTCGACGGGATGATAAAGGTGCTTACCAATTTCAGGCTGTTGGTTTTAATATTGATTATCACTGGTTTTTGGATGGTGCAGCACCAAATGTATGCAACTATGCCAAAATATGTTTTACGTCTTGCCGGTGAGGGTGCATCACCAGAATGGTATGCTAATGTTAATCCGCTGATTGTGTTTACCATGGTTGGTTTTGTAACCCATTTCATGCGAAAACGAACAGCTCTTTTTAGTATGACAGTTGGAATGTTTATCATGCCTGTTTCGGCAATTTTTATGGCAGCAGGTAATTTGTTGCATGGGAATATTCTAGGTATGCACCCTGTAGCGTTTATGATGATTGTCGGGATTGCATTTCAGGGTTTTGCCGAAACATTTATTTCACCCCGGTTTTTAGAGTATTTTTCGTTGCAGGCCCCAAAAGGAGAGGAGGGTATGTATCTTGGATTTAGTCATTTGCATTCGTTTCTTTCATCGATATTTGGGTTTTTAATGTCGGGCGTTTTGCTCGATAAATATTGCCCCGATCCACGTTTGTTTGCAACACACGAGGACTGGAAATCGGCAGCACTTCATGCACATTATATCTGGTATTATTTTGTTGGAATAGCGCTTGTTTCGGCGCTTGCACTAATTATTTACGGTCGGGTTGTAAAAAGAATTGACAGGAGAAAACAAATTGCAAATTAATTTTTTGGTAATTCAACCGAAATACTTAGTTTTGCGAACCAATTTCAAACAAAGGAATATGCCCGGGTGGCGGAATTGGTAGACGCGCTGGATTCAAAATCCAGTTCTGGCAACAGAGTGCGGGTTCGATTCCCGCCCCGGGTACT
>DAOPKR010000016.1:45371-52603 GCA_035391305.1 Draconibacterium sp. | reverse complement strand
TCAAATCCCCGTAACTAATCAGTTTTATCCCTTTTTTCTGAATAATTTCTTTTACTTTTTCGCTGGTGAAAACACGGGTTACCCATTCACGGTCGAGGCCAACATGTTCATAACCTTTGTGGCCAACTGTTTTCATTTCTTCTGAATCTTTTGCCGGGTGCTCAATAAATAAATATTTGCCGGGAGTAAGTTTTTCGAGGTTTTCGCAAAACTTTTCGATGCGCTCTTCAGGTTTTGCGTCGCGGCCCCAGCCCTGGAAATATTTCAGTTCATTGGTTTCGGTATCCAAATTGTATTCTTTGGCCAACTTTTCAACAAGTTGTTTCAATTTTGGGTCAAGGCCTGTAAATCCCATGTGGTTACTGAGATGCGAAATATGCGGCAGGTATTTCAGCGACACTTCAATCTGGGCGCGAAGTTCCTGTTCAACTTCCTCTATTTTCCAGTTTGATTCCATAATTGAATTATTGGGTGGAAAATTATCATTCTTCCAAACCATTGGGAAAAAGTATCCGTCTTTGTCAACCAAACTGGGGCAGTTTGTTAGCGGGCGCCATTTAACATTGCTCCATTCGCTTGTTAAAACAAGGTGAATACCAACATCGAAACCCGGGTTTTCTGCAAGCATTTTTACGGCTTCGGGAAACCAGGCACATGGCGCCATTAATTCAGTTGAACGGGCAATCCCGTTTTTGTATGATTCAATACATGCCACATTTGCTGCGTGAAAAGAGCCAATGTCATCGGCCCTGACAAGTAATTCGATACTGTTATTCTGACCAAAAATACCTGTTGCAAATAATGCCATGACAAATAATAAAATAGTTTTTTTCATTGATTTATTTTTTAATTGGCAACCTTGTGTCCTGGTAGTAGAAGTAAATCTCGCAAAGACGCAAAGGCGCAAAGAGTTTTTGAATTATCCATACCATTCTCTAGTTCGTCCCTGCAATTTGCTGAGTACATCAATTGTAATGTTTACATCGTTTACAATCTGAAAATCAAACATTCCGACACAAATAAAGTCGGCACCATTCTGAAAAGCCCAGTTAAACCCGTCTTCGGGAGTAATTGCTCCTGCTGCCAGTACTTTAAAGCCCATAACAGGTACTTTTGCCCGGTTAACAAAATCAACTGTCCTATCGGGATAAAGGCAAAAAAGATTATCATGAAAACGGTTGTGGTCGATATGTTTCTTTCCGTCAACCTCAAACGGGAATCGGTTTTCGCGTGGGTGTGCCGACCAATACTGATCGTGGTGCATGGTTTTCATGTAATAATCGGGGACAATACCCTGTTCTTCGCAGGCAATTAGTGAGTCTATTGTGTGCGATGCCAACCCCGCAGTTATACCATTTTCACGGATTTTGTTCATCATCTTTCCAATAATTTCAATCTCATTGTCGCGAACCAGCCAATCACACCAATTACCTTGAATCTGAATGATATCCATGCCCATTTCAATAGCTTTATTGATATTTACATAAATATCCTTTTTGTCATTATCCGGTCCTACCTGAACGATAACTTTTATTTTGCTGCCTGTCAGTTTTTTGTATTTATTCATTGTTTCCATTGTTGGAAAGCCAATGTTTATTGTATTGATACCAGCTTTTTCAGCCAGCATAAGGGTTTCAAAAATCTTTTTTTCAGTATTGTAAGCGCGGAAGAGTGAAGGAACATAAATTAAATCGCGTGAATGTGCCCAGCCACCAATAAGGTTTCCACCCAATACAATCCGGCTGATTTCGTGGTTGCCAATTTTCCCCATTGGCAACGGGCCTTTTAAATCTTTTATATCAGCGCCGCCAATTTGAATGGTAGCGCCTGATAACGTGTCAACGCCAAACTCCCGGGCTTCGCGGAAAGCTCCAAAACCGACAATACCCAGCGCCGGAATTGTGGCAAGGTTTTTCAAAGCTTCGCGGCGTGAATGAACAGAGTTATTGTTTTCAGCATTAACAGGTTCAACAGCTTTCTTTTTAAATTTCAAGGATGAAAGGGCATAAATTCCAAAACCCTTTTCTTTTAAAAAGAAGATTACAAGCAATGCCAACCCTTCTATCAGATTTTTGTTTACTATATATAGACTTCCTTCAGCACCTCCAAAAATATCTCCTCCAAACGGTGGATAAGCAAAATAGTACAGTAGTAGCATAAATACTCCTGAAATGGCTGACACGCGAATAAAAACTCCAAGAAACAATCCGAGCCCGATTAAAACCAATCCTGCCATATTTAGCGGATCTATTATTTTCATCGCAGTTTCCGAAGCTGCCAAAGCGTGGTAAAATCCGGCAAACGGTCCGGTTGCTTTGGCAAGATAGCCGGCAGCAGTCCAGTTTCCACCAATCAGTTTCGAAATTCCTTCATATAAAAAATGCCAGCCAATTGCTACCCTGAACAAGGTAATTATGAGTTTTTTCAAGTTCCAGTTACTCATGGTTTAGTTTGATTTTGAAATTGTTGAGAAACAAAAATATCAAATTCGTTTTTTAAAATGAACCACTTACAACATGATAATTTGTTGATTCACTTTATTTAGAATATTTATTGATAATTGCGCCGAACAGAATATATCAGGCTTTAAATTGTTGTGACCTGATAAATAACTTTCGGGGAAATTTGGGTTTAAACAGATTTTATTGCAACTCAATAACTAATTTGTTCAACCCTTTAATAATTGCGGCTTCAATTTGTTTGTAATCGGATATGGTCTTTCCAGTGTAAATAAAAAATATGCCCAATTGTTTTTCATCCAACTCATCATAAAACTTTTGTTTGTTCAAACGGTAAGCCTCGCGCATGCGGCGTTTTATTAAATTTCGCTTTACTGCTCGTTTAAAATTCCGTTTTCCTACTGAAAATGCAGCTTGTGCCCTATTTTTTCCCGGAAGTGAAGTTTCAAGATAAACAATTTTAACCGGGTACACAAAAACTGATTTTCCTTCGTTAAAAAGTTTATCTATTACTTTTTTACTGCAAAGCCGCTCATTTTTATGAAATGAAAAATCTGTTATTTCGTTGTCGGTATTTTCTTGTAAATTGTTCATTTTGAATTAAAAAAGGCTATCCACAATTGACGGATAGCCTTTCAAAATTAGCTATATTTTTAATATTATATTTTATTATACTTTTTAATGTACTGTTCCAAAGCCATTGTCATTGAAGGGGCCTGGGCAGTTGGCGCCTCAATATCCAACCTTAATCCGGCTTCGCGGATTGCTTTTGCAGTGGTTGGGCCAAAACATGCAATTCTTGTATCGTTTTGAACAAAATCAGGGAAGTTTTGAAGGAGTGATCTGATTCCCTGCGGACTGAAAAATACAAGAATGTCATATTTTATATCGCTTAAATCGGATAAGTTGGCACTAACTGTTCGGTAAAGAATTGCCTTTGTGTACTTATATCCTTCAGCATCAAGCAAATCGGGTATTTCCTGTTTGTGTATATCCGAAAGTGGCACAAGAAATTTTTCATCTTTGTGCTTTTTCATCACGTTCACCAAATCAGAGAATTTACCGTCAGCATAGAAAATTTTACGTTTGCGGTAAACAATGTATTTCTGCAAATAAAAAGCAGTGGCTTCCGAAATGCAAAAATATTTCATTGTATCCGGAATGGTTAAACGTAATTCCTGGCTAATCCTGAAAAAATGATCGATTGCAGTTCTGCTTGTAAAAATAACTGCCGTATGCTCCAAAATATAAATTCGTGTATTTCGGAACTCTTTCCCCGACACACCTTCAACCTGAATAAATGGCCTAAAGTCAATTTTCAAACCATATTTTTCTGCCAATTCGAAATAAGGTGATTTTGCCGTTTCCGGTTCCGGTTGCGAAACAATAATACTCTTAACTTTCAAGATATTCTGCTTTTTAGTGTAACTTATCCCCTTCTTAATCGACAACTAGTTTATAAATCAAAAGCAAGGGTAAAATTTCAAGGGTACAAAGGTATAAAAAGAGATAAAATATTGGAAACTGTTTTTTCAATAAAATTGAGATGCCTCTTTTTAATAACATTATATAAAAAACCAAAGTTGTTAATATCCCCAGAAACACTGCAATCATTGGGTTTTCGGCCGGAAAGTAGGCAATTAACGCTACCACCGGAAACAGTATAATTCCCGCACCCCTATTAAAATTATCCATATTAAACAGAAATTCTCTTGTATCACTGGCACCTGTAAAAATCGAACCAAGCGCAAAATACGCTAACTTTTTAGCCAGAAAATAGAAAACCACAATCCCGAAAGTTGTGCCATAAAACGGCAGCGTGAAAAGTGAATTATTATTTGAAACAAGTACGATAATCTGAAAAATAAAAACCGAAAATACAATATAAAACAAAGCTTCAAGACGGAAAGCTCCATGCAGGATTGAATAATTTTTTTCGCGAAACATGCGAAAAGCAGTAGGATAATTTATAAGTGACTGGAAAAGTGTGCTGATATATTTTGAAAAACCGGCACGTACACTGACGAGCAGAATAAAGGCAAAAAACATGATTCCTGTTAGCCAGTCACCTTCAAAATTATTTTTCTCGCGGGGTATTATTTTAAGTCCGTTCCACAATATGCGTTCAACATAAGTTGTATCAGGTTGAAAGCGCGCATCTCCAATAAATATTTTTTCTTCGGGCCGTACCTCAAAAAAACGAAAAAGTGTGTCAGAAGGAGTTAACAATGTTGAATCGATTGGAACAAATGCAGTGGAATCTTCAATTAATTCAGAACCCGGCATTTTTCCGACAGAACCTGAATCAATTTCTGTTGTCCGGATTGATAAGTCCGTAACCTGATTTCCATATTTCCCAAAATCACCCATTTACTTCAATAAGTGCGCAAAGATATTAAATGAATATGGATAGTTGTTTTTTGATTTGTATTTTTGACTGCAAATGCCAGCATCAGTCAATCAAAGTACCAGGTTAATTTATCTTGCCCCGTTGCAGGGTTTTACTGATTTTATTTACCGAAAAGCATTCAATGAAATTCTTGAAGGTGTTGATGCCTTTTTTATCCCCTATATTTCAGTAAAAAATAATGAGGTTTTAAAGAAATATGAAAAGGAAATTCTCCCGGAGAACAATCCACAAGACCGTGTAATTCCGCAGGTTTTGACAAATAACAGGGATGAATTGCTGTTTCTGTCAAAATTCCTTGAAGACAAAGGATACAGGGAAATCAATCTCAACCTGGGTTGCCCGTATCCGATGGTAACAAACCGTGAAATGGGAGCCGGACTTTTACCTCATCCTGATAAACTGCATCAGATTCTTTCCCCGTTTTTTGAAAATTCGGATCTCGGTTTATCCGTAAAACTGAGGACCGGGTTAGTTTCGCCTTTTGAAATCGAACAAATAACAACCGTTCTCAATCAGTTTCCATTAACTGAAGTAATTTTTCACCCAAGAATTGCCAAGCAACTTTATGAAGGAGAAATCATTGATTCAGCTTTTGAATTTGCCAAAACCAATTTAAAACACAGATTGGTGTATAATGGCGATATTTTTTCACCTGCCGCTTTTGATGAACGGTCACAAAAGTTCAGTGAAATTAATTGCTGGATGCTTGGCCGCGGTGTTTTGATGAACCCATTTCTACCTGCCGAAATAAAAGGGATAAACTTTTCAAAGGATGAAAAATTCTTAAGGCTCGAAACATTTCATAAAAGGGTTTTCGAGCTATATGCTGAAAAAATGGATAACGACGGGAATGTGTTAAACAAAATGAAACAGTTTTGGATTTACTTTAGCTACAATTTTGAAAAACAGGCAAAATCATTTAAGTTGATTAAAAAGACAAATAGTTTAGCACAATATAAAAGTGCAGTGAAGGTAATTTTTGGGCGAACTTTTTAATTTGTAGAACAGTTTTCCCTTTCATATTTTTCCATCAAAACCATTAAAAGTTCCATCTCTTTTTGCTCTTCAAGACCATTAAGATTTCCGCAAATTTCCAAAAACCGCTTTAATCCTTGCTGATAATCTTCTTCTGTTTCAATTTCGTATATCATAAATCAATGGGCATCAAGCCAATTTTCGGCTGCATTCATTTCTACTGTTAACTGAACTCCAATTTCAACAGCGCCTTCCATTTCAGTTTTTACAATTTGTTTCACTTGCTCCAGTTCATCTTTTAACACATCGAAATTCAACTCATCATGTACCTGAAGTACCATTTTCGATTTCAGTTTCAATGCTTCAAATTGCCGGTAAATATTAATCATTGCAATTTTAATAATATCGGCTGCCGAGCCCTGAATAGGCGCATTTATTGCATTTCGCTCTGCCATTCCCCGCACAACAGCGTTGGCTGAATTAATGTCGGATAAATAACGTTTCCGGCCTTTAATTGTTTGAACAAAGCCCTGATTTCTTGCAAGTTCAATCTGTTTGTCCATGAATTCCTTTATTTTGGGAAAGCTGATGAAATAACCGTCTATCAATTCCTTTGCTTCCGAACGCGAAATATTTAAACGCTGCGAAAGTCCAAACGCCGAAATACCGTAAATTATGCCAAAGTTTGCTGTTTTTGCTTTTCGCCGCATATCTGAATCCACTTGTTCTTCGGGGATTTGGTAAATTTTTGCGGCGGTAATCGAGTGAATATCTTTTCCTTCGTTAAAAGCTTTCAGCATTTCTTCATCGTGGCTCAATGCAGCCATAATCCTCAATTCGATTTGTGAATAGTCGGCTGATAAAAACAAATGATTTTCATCTGATGGAATAAAAGCCTTCCTAATTTGGCGGCCATTTTCTGTGCGGATTGGTATGTTTTGTAAATTAGGGTTTACCGAACTTAAACGTCCGGTGGCTGCGATTGCCTGATTATATGAAGTGTGGATTTTATGCGTTTTTTTATTTACAAGTAGCGGAAGCGCCTCAACATAAGTATTCAGTAATTTAGTCAATCCACGGTAATCCAAAATCTTTTGGACGATCGGATGCTTGTCAACCAGTTTTACCAAAATCTCTTCACCTGTTGAATATTGCTTCGTTTTGGTTTTTTTCGCATTCGAATCGATGTTTAGTTTTTCAAAAAGAATTAAACCCAACTGTTTTGGCGATGCAATATTAAATTCCTGCCCCGCCATCTCAAAAATTTCTTTTTCTATTTGAATAATTTCTTCACGCAAAACATTGGCATAATCTTTTAACTCGTTCGAATTGATTTTTACACCTGCATTTTCCATGTGAACAAGCACCGGAATAAGTGGAATTTCAAT
>DAOPKR010000016.1:0-45271 GCA_035391305.1 Draconibacterium sp. | reverse complement strand
TTTTTACACCTGCATTTTCCATGTGAACAAGCACCGGAATAAGTGGAATTTCAATGGTGTCGAACAACTGCCTTACCCCAAATTTATCCAATTCAGGATCGATTTTTTGCTTTAACTGAAACGTGAGATCTGCATCCTCGCAAGCATAATCGCGTAATTTATCAATTGGTACTGATCGCATTGTACGAATGCTTTTCCCGTTTCCGATCAAATCTTCGGTGGGCACTTTTTTATAGTTGAGATAAATGTCGCAAAGATAGTCGAGGCCATGTTTTAAATCGGGTTGGATAAGGTAGTGAGCCAGCATTGTGTCATACAATTTGCCTTTAACTTCAATATTGTAATTGCTCAACATTAATATGTCGAATTTAATGTTTTGCCCAATTTTGGTAATATTTTCATCAGCAAAAACTTCACGAAACTCTTCGATCACTTTTTTTGCTTCGTCAAATTTTGCCGGAAGTGTAACACAAAACGCCTCATGTTTTCTGAAAGCAAACGAAAGGCAGACAATTTCTTCTGATTGGGTATCCAGCCCTGTAGTTTCCGTATCAAAACAAAACTCTTCCTGCACCGACAATTCCGCCCGTAAACTTGCCCGCTGCATTTCTGTTTCAACCAAATAATACTGGTGCGGAACTGTTTCTATCGAATCCTGTGTTTTTGCTGACGGAATTACCTCAGAAGAACCCATATCAAACAAAGTTCCCTGAAAACTCACTTCCGCCGGAGCCGGGGCTTCCCTAAGTTTCAGGCGCTGAATAAGTGTTCGGAATTCCAAATCTTCAAAAACTTCAATAAGCGCTTCTTTATTTACCTCATCACGCGTAAGATTTTTTGTGTTGAATTCGATTGGAACATCCAGAATTATGGTTGCCAACTTTCGCGAAAGCCTCACCTGTTCTTCAAATTCAATTAAATTCTCCTTTTGTTTACCCTTTAGTTTTTCGATATTTTGATAAATCCCATCAATGCTTCCAAAATCAGAAATTAGTTTTTCTGCTGTTTTAGGTCCTATTCCGGGGCAACCCGGTATATTATCGGCGGTGTCGCCCATCAAACCTAAAATATCGATAACCTGATCGGCGGTTTGAATGCCAAAGTTCTCCTGAACTTCCTTTAAACCCCAAACTTCGGCATCTTCACCATTCTTGCCGGGTTTAAACATAAAAATATTGTCGGAAACCAATTGTGCATAATCTTTATCAGGGGTCATCATATAAGTTGTAAAACCTTGTTTTTCTGCTTCTTTTGCCAGGGTTCCAATAACGTCGTCAGCTTCAAAACCAGCTAACTCGATAATCGGAATGTTAAAAGCTTCGATTATTTTACGAATGTAAGGAATTGATTTTCTTAAATCTTCGGGCATTTCATCGCGGTGTGCTTTATAATCGGGGAACATTTCGTGCCTGAAAGTTGGTGCAGACACATCGAAAACCACGCCGATAAAATGTGGGGTTTCCTTCTCCAAAACCTGAACAATTGTGTTGGTTACGCCCAGCATTGCCGAAGTATTTACACCTTTTGAATTATAACGCGGATTACGGATAAACGCGAAATAACTACGGTAAATAAGCGCAAACGCATCGAGCAGGAAAAGTTTTTTTTCATTGTTTTCTGACATGGTATTTTAGTTTATTGATTCATATTGTCGCCAAGCAAACACTTTAATATTAAAGCGTTGACAGGTTATTTCACATTTATTCTTTAATTATCCGATGCAAACCATTCAGCAAATGAAGTTGCCGTTTCGTAAAGCCGGACACTAAATAAATTAACACCTGAATGCAAATGTTGTTGAATAATTTTGGCAATATAAATAACCATATTTTCGGAAGTTGGCTGAAAATCAACAACCAAAAATCGATCGTTGGTTTGCTTGAGCAAATTCTGCTGTTTTTCAGGGACCAGGCTGTTTACCATTAATGCATGGTCGAACCGGTTTACTATCTGAGTTTTTATAATATTTTTAATTTCACTGAAATCCATAACCATCCCATCTTTTGGATGTTTGGGCTCAATGCGCGGTTCACCGATTAATGTAACTTCAAGAATATATGAATGACCGTGAATATTGCTGCACAATCCATCATATTCATAAAGAGTGTGCGCCATTTCGAAATGAAAACGCTTGGTTACCCTTATTTTTGGCATTTTGTATTTTTAGTTTTTGTCGCGTGAAAATACTTATTTTTTTGGGTGTCGCGAATTCCGTGTTCATGATTTATAAATAACAAAGGAAAAACTTCACACTGCTTCGAAAAGTGCAACTCCTGCGACTTACAGGCAATATGGAAATAATCTCGTGCGTATCAAAAGTAAATTTGAGTTTGCAGAATTACCTGTCCTTTCGAACTTGTCCAAAGATTCTGGTTTTCTGCTTCGGTATAAATTGGGCGGGAAGAATATTGTAAAGTCCATTTTAAATTGTGCCCGTACATTAGCCAGTTAATTCCGGCATCAAATTGTAAAGAGGCTTCATCAAGCGCTTCAAACTTTTTAAAAGTTAAAGCTCCGTATGGTTGAACCCGATTTTTTAAACCTTTTCCGGGAAGCATGTACCCAAATTCTCCCCGAACGATATGCCCGGTTCCCACTTCCCACTCCGAATTTCCAATTCCCTGGGGCAATGCCAGGGCGGGATTCATTTTTGAAACATTCATTTTTCCCATCGACCGAAGATAATCAGGGCCAAAAAAGTTGTAATAATAGCCGAGATATGAAGTAACTGATCCATTGTTTTTTGTTGGCATGTCGAGAAAAATATCAACAGCAGCAAGAAAAATATCGCTGATTTGCGATGGATAATATTCAGCAAAGTCGGGAATTAAATGTTCGTTTCCGGTTGAAATTAACCAGGCAGCCAAAAAAGGATCTACCGTTGACAAATCCTTTTCGGCCTCAACCAGCATCGATTGAGGATGATAATAAAAACCAGCCCCAATATTTAACATTTTTGCCCTCCCCAGATTATTCATTGTCATGTATGGAAACATGGTGTTTTCTTTATCGAAAAACTGCCATTCGAAATAACCTTTCACCGCAAAATTCTCGTTAATTCTTTCGGTGGTAAACGGAGTTGAAATTGAGTCAATTCCGTATTCAAAGGGTTTAACAACAGAAATTCGATAATCCAGTTTCCCGAGCGCCCCTTTTGCGTAAATCCCCAACTGGCGGCCAAATCTGTCGAAAGTTCCTCCAACCGGGTATGCAAAGCCGGGATTGTCAACTACAAGGAATTCAGTTAATTTATTGTTTGAATACCGCGAAATCCCATTCCATGTATTCAATCCAAAACCAACATGAAATTTATCTTTACTTATGATAAACTCAGTTTCAGCATTATATAAATTGATTGCCGGAGTTTGTTTTGTAAGATAGGTTTGTCCATCATACCCAATTTGTGTGTAAATAAAAACACGGTCCATCAAACCGGTGTAAAAAATCAGTCGGCTCCGGCGAATTCCAATATCGAAATCACCGTATTGTTCAACACCGTTTATATCAGGGTTATTCATGATATAACGGGTCCAGATTTGATTTAACATTAACATTCCCGCATACGAGCTTTTATCATCTGAAAGATAAAATTTAAGGTTGGGCATTTTTAATTCGTCCTGCGCAAAGCCGGCAAACAGGTTCAAAAGTAAAATGAGAGTTATTGTGAGTTTAAAAAATTGCTTCATGAAATTAGATTCATTTTAATCCCAACAATCCCGGGATAAAGTTTAAAGTTTTCGAAATCAGTTCAAAAATAGCATCTACTTTATAATTTTGAGTTTTTGGGTTAAAAATAAGATAAAACTGATTGAAGAAATGAATGAATTAAAAATCAAAATAGTTTCAACCCGGGTTGGTTATTCGAACTCTATTTTGCTTGTAAACGGGTCAAATTCAGTTATTATTGATACAGGGGTAAAGGGAAACATAAACCGGTTTAAATTACTTTTGAAGCAGTATCGATTAAACCCTTCAGATATTAAACTGATAATTTTAACGCACACCCACTATGACCACACCGGAAACCTGAAAGCACTTGCAGATTTGACGGGCGCAAAAGTTTTGGTACATAAAAATGAATTTGAAAACCTAAAAAACGGGTTCATTGCTATTCCGGTTGGCCAGGGAAAATTTTCGTCAATTATTTCGAAAGTTGGAAGGACGATTTACCCACGTTTTGCTTCGCCAAAACCATTTATTGCTGATTTTGTGAACGAAGATGAATTTGATTTGAATGAATTCCAAATAGACGGGAAAGTGATATCAACACCCGGGCACACAAACGGGTCGGAATCAGTTTTGCTAAACAGAACACTAATTTCAGGAGATACTTTCGTGAATATGAGAAACGGTGATGTTTTTCCGCCGTTTGCCAACGAACCTAAAATTTTGCTTGAAACCTGGCAAAATATTTTCGATCTGGGTATTGACAATATTTACCCCGGACATGGCAAAATGTTTAAAATAGAAAAAGCCGTTGCGGAGTATGAAAAATGGAAAAAGAAACCGGAAAATGGTTCAAATTACTGGCAATAGAAACTATTTGTAAAAAAACTATTTAAATTCAATTGTTGTTGTACCAACATTATTCCCGTCGGCAAACAAATCAATTGTGTAGGTGCCAACCATAAATTCAGCTTCACCGGCGTTGTCCCAATAAATATTTACAGGCAAATCCTGACCCTCGTAATTTACTTCGCGCATTGCCGAAAACGGGATTTTCAGATCTTCGAACTGGAATAAGTCATTCGGAGATTTTGTCATAAGCAGCTGATCGGGGCGCATAATACGCACATATACATTTTTAGCCCCTCTTTTTGAAGTAATATTTTTACCCAAAACAAATGATATCCTGATTGTTTCGGCCTTTTTTGCAAACCTTGTTTCCTTTCCCCGGGAGTTTAATCCTTCAGCAACTAAATCGCGGGTTTCGAGCTGGGCAGCACGTTGCAGTCTTTTTTCCTTATTTTCTATGTCCTGGCTCAACTGCTCATTTTTTATTTCAACTTGTTTGAATTGTTCTTTTACCTGCGTGTTTTCGGCCATTAACTGTTCGTTCCTTTTATTTAGGGAATCGATTTGAACAACAAAATCTCTCATTATGCCGCGCAGAGTAGTAACCTGTTTCTGATAATCATTAATTTTTTCGTAGCTCACCCTTTTTGTCTGCTCAACTTCAATAAGCAAATCTCTTACTTTGGCTTGCGCATAAATTAACTGTTCATTTATGGTATCGTTTTCGGTTTTAAGCAAATCGTAACCGGCAACTATTTGTGTTAATTCATTTTGAATGGAATCTTTTTCTGCCCTGATATTTCCCATTATCATTCCATGTTCACGGCGCTGCATGAAAAATAAAACAATCATAGCCACAAGAACCACAGAAAGTACTATTACAATAATATTATTTCGAAGGTTTTTAGATTTTTGCGCAGGCGTGTTTTCAAATTCGCTCATATTGAAACTTATTAATATAACGTAAAACAGCACAAAATTAACAATCTTTTGTGCCGCAACAAATTAATAAAGACTGCCAAATCAAATTTGTCAGTCTTTATTAAAATCTATAATCATACTATAATAAATTACCAAACTTCAACCCAAAATAAATTACACGCGGAGAAGTTGGACCGTAAACATATCCCGGATCCCGGTTGATTCCTTCATCGAAATCATTTTGAAAGCTGTTGAAAATGTTTTTGATACCGGCATTTAACTCCATTTTTACAGCATCAGTAAGTTTTAACTGATAACTTAATTTTATCCCGGCATCGAAAAACGATTTTGTTTTGTTGAGTTGCCCGGCATCGGGGTCAACCAATTTCGGGCCAAAATAGGGTACCAGCATCGACCCGGTGTAATTACCAGTAAAAGCCACGCTAAATAAATAAGTTGGATTATAATTCAAACTGATATAACCATAGTTTTTGGGCGAACGGAAAAACTGAGTTTCGTTAAATTCCTGTGGTTTTTCAAAAGTACTTTTCTGGATGGTAAACCCCGATTGAAATTGCATTTTTGCTGAAGGTGATGCATTCAATTCAAGATTAATTCCCCTGACTGCCGCTCCGTCTTCAGCATTAATCCGGGTATAAATTACCGTACCGTTTTCATCGGGCGTGCCATAATCGTTGGCAAACGGATCAATTAATTTTGTGTAAAATCCTTCGGTAAGAATTTGAAACTGCCAATCGTTAAAGTGGTTTGAAAAGTCAAATGAGGCATTAAAACTATTTGAAGATTCCTGTTTCAGGTTAGGGTCGTTAGCATGGATAACTTTGCGCGAGCCTGAAGTTTCAATGTGCAAATCCTCATCGAAGATTTGCGGCGCACGAAAACCACGGGCAAATCCTGACCGGAATTGAAAATGTTCGGTAATATTATACAAAAAGCTGATTCTTGGACTAAAAACATTTCCGGTAACATCGCTGCTTTCGTTTGTTTTGTCCGACACGAGGTAGTGATCGTAACGAATTCCGGCAGTTACAACGGTTTTCTCCATTTTCCATTCGGTTTGTAAAAATGCTGCCCGGGTTGTCATCGACTGGTTTGCGACAAGTGTATTTCCATAATGAATATTCTTAACCGGTTCATAATATCCAAGTTTTTTATCCTTAAGATTGCTTCCGTTCATTTCGAGCCCCGAAATAAGTGAAGCCGGACTAAACAGCAACCAACTCAGTTGCCTGACATATTGAATACCCGAAGAATATGTTAAGTCAGCAGTATTTCCATACGCCGATAAATCCTGGTTAGCCCCGTAATATGAGTTGCGATTAACGCCCTGGGCAGCAAAAAACAGGGATAATTTGTCCGATTCGCGAAACAACACATCATACGAAACAGCAGTTGAATTTATTTTATGCCCTACACTTTCTGCAATGTCTGCTTCATGTTCCGGTAACTCAAATTTGTTGCCTCCCCTTCTGGCTTCATTAATATTGAAATAATCGGCAGTTAGTTTTCCGCGATCGCCAACACGTTGAAAAAAACGGGTTCCTAAAGTTGCATTATCAATTTTTGCAATTTCAGAAAAGCCGTCACCATTTGCATCAAAAGCATCTCTCACACGTGTAAATCCAAAAATGCTCATTCCGGTTTTGTAATCATCGCTAACAAATGAGCCATTAAAATTAAGATTGTGGTCTTCGGCGTTTTTTCCCGTCATCCCAACACCGGTTACTGCATACAATCCCGAAGCTGAAAAACTGTTCGAAACCGGATCCTTTGTTATCAGATTTATGGTTCCGGCAATGGCATTGCTGCCATATAATGCCGAACCACCTCCGCGCACTACTTCAACACGTTCAATCATGTTTGCGGGAATAAGCTCCAAACCATAAACTCCGGCTAATCCGCTAAACACAGGGCGTGAGTTGATAAGTATTTGAGAATATGGCCCTTCCAGTCCATTCATACGAACCTGGGTAAAACCGCAATTCTGACAATTGTTTTCCATTCGCAAACCGGGTGCAAAATTCAATCCTTCGCTTAATGTAACATTTTGTGTGCGTTGAAAAATCTTCGCATTTATTGAATTTACAATAGTTGGCGTTTCACGACGGCTTTTTGAGTTTCTGTCGGCGGAAACGACAACCTGTTCAATATCAATATTATCAGGTTCAAGCTGAACTAAAATTGTTGTGCTTTCATTTGCTGACAGTTCTACCTTAAGTTCATTCGATTTGTAGCCCACTGCTGAAATTAGGATGGTTTGTTTACCAACGGGCAAATTGGTCATTTTGAAATGCCCTGTAACATCGGCAGCGGTTCCGATAGTTGTTCCCTTAATACTTATGGTTGCAAAGGGAATATGTGACTCCTTGGATTTTACATCGCCAAACAGCATGGCGTCAGTTTTTGGTTTTTTATCGTCATCGTCGGCAAAAACGGTAAAGCAGAATGCCAACAATAACAATATTTGTATTGCTATAAACTTCATAAAAAATAATTTTCAAATAAATAAATATCAGTTGATTTACAGAGATTTATGATATTTGAAAAGCGGGTGGCCCCCGCAATGTTTTATGAAGCTGAAGTGTTAAATGAAAGAATTTTTCGTTATGAATGAAATATCCCCTTGAAACAGGGTTACAGTTGTTACTGATTTGTAATTCAGATGAAATATTGTAATAATCGAAATGAACTGCAGAATAAAAACAGATTTCGTTTTTTGAATGTTTGTGGTTTTTACCTGATCCATTGTCTTTTGAATCAGTCGGGTGAGAGTGAGTTACTATTATTCCGTTAGCATAAAAATGAGTATGTCTGTTCAAAAGCGAACTTTGAACAATAAAGAAATATACCGGCAGAATCAGTATAAAAATGAATCTTGTATTTTTTCTTATAAACTCCAACGCAGTAACAGTTTTCGGCAAAATTAGCATTGTTGTACATAAAAATACCGCCATCACTGCAATTTCATTACATATTGGGATATACTAGCTAAACAGGTAACTATTTATGGGGATTAAATTTCAAACTAAATAATAATAATAGCCTGAAACCTGAAAAAGAAACAAATTTCTATGCCACCTTTTTTACTTCTGCCGAAAGCCTTTCGAAAGCTGCATCAGCTTCTTTTAAAGTGTCCTGAATTAATTTGCTGTAATAACTTCTAACCAGTTTTGGGTTATCTTTTCCATCAGGATGGTTTACACGGAGGCGCAATTCACGGTGTTTTTGGATGACATCGCCAGCTATTTTAAGGATCGCTTCATTGTCAACTTTTTCATTGTGTTCCAAAACCGAGAAACAGTCATTTAATACCAGCGACATTAATAAATCAATGTCTTTTTTTAAGTCTTTTACGCTTGCCATAATTTTTTTGATTTGTTTTTCAATATAACAAATATTTTCTGTAAAGCATTACATTTTATCTAAACGAACCCGATCCACTGCCGCCTTGCATTAAATTCCTCATTTGATCCTGGGTTTCACCCTGTTCCCGTTCTTTCTCCTTCTTTGCTTTTTCTTCAGCTTCTTTCCGCTGTTTTTCCTCTTCTTCAATGTCGCGGATTTTTTTCACAAAAGTTAAATCGGGTTTCAAATCCCAGTTGTATTCCTTTTCCCAGTTCGATCTCACTTTTACAACTTCATTTATATACAAAACCCTTTCGGGCTGATATTTGTCCTGGTAACTACCGGTGTCCCACTTTCCGTTTCCATTCCTGTCGAAAATGATCTTTGCCTTGTACTTTTCCGGTTTTAAATAGTCAAAAACAACTTTCCCTTCCTGGCTGGTAATTTTCTGAACAACAACCTTCTCAGCGTCATTATTAGTTACCAATTGCGCAATAATTCGCATTTCAACCCCGGTCAGATTAAGTGTAACCGTACCGTAATAATCCTCTTCTCTTGCTGTAAATTTCGATTTTAGTTTTTTGCTTGTTACGCCATAAATATTTACTGCTGCTGCTGAGTCAATTTCAAGCATATAAACAGCACCGGGTTCCCATTTATACGAAACCAGGTACTTTCTGTATTCAATTGTATCTTTTCCAAATTTGAAATTTAATGGCGTTTTAAGCGTATCGTCAGCGAGATACAACACAATTTTAGTACTATCAAAAGTGTTAATCGGTTCAGGGGCAAGAATTCCTATATTATTGTTTAGCTCAACAACCGAGCTGTTAATATCTGTTTGAAAGTTAAACTGGGCAACCGGTTCCGGAGTTTCTTCCTCACCATCTTTTGGTTTTTTCTTTTTGGCTGATTTACTGTCTTCTTTATCAACAAAATTCATTTCTACTGTATCTTTCTGCAAATAAAGCTGATTTAAAGTATCTAACTGAAAATAATCGACTTCCATTAATAATGTATCAAGCCGGGCAACTGTTGTGTCAGTAATCCAAACGGTTAGTGAATCAGTATTTTCATTGTATTCAGTTTGATACCAGTTGCTTGCATCATTGTTTATCAAATTAAGCCGAAAGGTATCTTCAACTGATTCGTTAAAAACAAAGGTGCATTTATAACGTGTGTCTCTTGAATACTTATCAAGATACTGGTCGAAAATATCTTCAGTAAACTGATGCAGATAAACAGGGTCAGGATAAAAATGGGTTTTGCCCATTACAACAACCGTATCGTTAGCAGTGAAAATGGTATCCATTTCTTCAACAAATTCTGAAGATGGAATGATTAACGAATCTTCGAAAGCCATTTCTTCAGCGCCTTCATCATACAATAAATTGTTGTTCCCGTCGGAAAGCGAAAAAAGATGATAGGTTCCGGGAGCAATGTTATCGATCATAAAAATACCCTCTTCATCGGTTTTAGCAATATAATCAGGCCTGGTCCTGAAAAATGCTGAATCGTGTAAATTCTTGTGCAGCAGCACCAAACCTTTATCAATTGGTTCAAGGTTGAAAGCATTCATCAACCGTCCCGACACACGCAGCGAATCGAAAACCGAACCAGTACTGAATGAAAACCGGAAATTCTCTATCGGGTTTTTTTCATTGTTATCAGCCACCGAGTTTTTAAAATCAAGTGAATAAGTTGTGCTGTCTTTCAAATCTTCGTTAAACTCTATTACCAGTGTTTTTGATTTGGTCCGAATAATCGGTTTTTTAATCATTGGAGGTGAAATAACAAGCGCTTCTGAAATGTCTTCTATTGCCAAATATTCGTTAAATGTTAGTCTGACATCATCGCCTTTATAATTTAAAGTACGGTAACCGGGCTCGGTTTTTAAAAGTACGGGTGGAATGGTGTCTTTGGCTCCGCCAACCGGCATTCCAGGGTTTGCACACGAAGAAATTATGACAATCCAGGCAAATGCCGCAACAATTATAAATGGTATTTTCCCTTTAATTTTCATCATTTTTAATGGACTACAAACATACTAATTCCTGCAAACATTAAAAGTTATGCTTTGTTAAATAAAAATGTGATTTAAAATCATTGTTCAGAATAAAAAAACCTAAATTGTTCTGCTATAAAAAATCAGAAATATGTCAAAAAGAAACAAGAAAACGGGCGGTTTTAAAAAGCTCAAGGCAGAAACATTTAATAAAAAGAAACTAAAAAATTCAATCATAACAATTCTTTACGGTGATCCCGGCAAAACTGTAAACTATAAACAAATATCAACCTGGCTGGGCATAAAAGACATGGAAACGCGCAAACTTGTAAATGCAGTTTTACAGGAATTGCACGATGACGGATACCTGGAACAGATAATTCGCGGTAAATACAAACTCAAAGCAAAATCAGGTACTGTGGTTGGAATTGTTGATTTGCAATCTCAGGGTTTTGCATATGTAAACAGTGATGAAGCAGAAAGGCCAATTCTTATTTCGTCAAGAAATCTGAATCACGCAATGGCGGGCGACAAAGTAAGCGTAAGGTTATTTGCCGCACGTAAAAAGCATGATCTTGAAGGAGAAATCATTGAAATTATTGAAAGAGCAAAATCAGTATTTGTTGGTACCGTGCAAACCTCGCGCAATTTTGCCTTTTTAATTCCTTCAGGAAAAGTTGGATTCGATATTTTTATCCCGCTCGAAAAACTGAACGGAGCAAAAAACGGACAAAAAGCAATTGCCGAAATTGTTGAATGGCCGCCCAATGCCCGAAGTCCGTTCGGACAAATAAAAGAGGTGCTTGGCGATGCCGGGAACAACGATACCGAAATGCATGCAATTCTTGCCGAATTTGAATTGCCACACAAATTTCCTGAAAATGTTGACAAAGCTGCCGAAAAAATCCCACTCGAAATTTCGGAAGAAGAAATTGCAAAACGACGTGATTTTCGGGGTGTTACAACTTTCACAATCGACCCGCATGATGCCAAGGATTTTGATGATGCGCTTTCTCTCCGAAAACTTGGAAACGGCCACTGGGAAGTTGGTGTCCACATTGCCGATGTTACACATTACGTTACACCAAACACAATAATTGAAGATGAAGCACAAAGCCGCGCCACTTCAGTTTACTTGGTTGACCGTGTTGTACCAATGTTGCCCGAACGGCTTTCAAATGGTGTTTGTTCACTGCGGCCCAATGAAGATAAACTGTGCTTTTCGGCTGTATTTGAATTAACTGAACATGCCGATCTTGTAAAAGAATGGTTTGGAAAAACCGTAATCCACTCGAACCGCCGCTTTGCCTACGAAGAAGCGCAACAGGTAATTGAAACCGGACAGGGCGATCTTTCAGCGGAAATTCTTGCATTGAACAACCTTGCAAATCAGCTCCGTGACAAACGGTTTAAAGAAGGCTCAATTGCCTTCGAGCGTGTTGAAATTAAATTTGAAATTGATGAAAAAGGAAAACCAATATCAGTATATTTTAAAGAGGCCAAAGAGTCGAACAAATTGATTGAAGAATTTATGTTACTCGCCAATAAACGGGTTGCCGAATTTGTTGGTAAAAAGGGCGAAAATAAAACTCCAAAAACCTTTGTTTACAGGATTCACGACAAACCCGACCCCGATAAACTTTCGACATTTAATACATTTATCCAACGTTTTGGTTACGGAATACAACTTAGCACATCAAAAGCAATTTCATCATCACTTAACAATTTGCTCAACAACGTAAAAGGCAAAAAAGAACAAAACCTTGTTGAAACACTTGCCATCAGAACTATGGCGAAAGCTGCCTATTCAACAAGAAATATTGGGCATTATGGTTTATCGTTTGAATATTATTCGCATTTCACTTCGCCAATACGCCGTTATCCTGATATGATGGTACACCGGCTTTTGGAAAAATATCTTGCTGGCGGAAGATCGGCTAACGAACAGAAATATGAAGAGTTGTGCAAGCACTCATCCGATATGGAAACCCGCGCAGCCAATGCAGAACGTGCTTCTATAAAATACAAACAGGTTGAATTTATGCAGGAACACATCGGCCAAATTTATCCCGGAGTTATTTCAGGGGTAACCGACTGGGGAATTTTTGTTGAGCTCGAAAACAAAATTGAAGGAATGATTCCGATCAGGGAATTGGATGACGATTTTTACATTTTTGATGAAAAAAATTATTCACTTGTTGGGCGGCACTCACGCAAAACATACCAGTTGGGTGATGAACTAACCATAAAAATATGGCGTACAAACTTAGAGAAAAAGCAACTTGATTTTCAACTTGTTTCAAAAGTAAAATAATCTGCTTTCGAAGAGAAATAAAATATTAATTAACTGTATTCGCGAGTTATACAACTCATGGTTCTTTATCGTCCGTAAAAGTAAAATATTCAAAACAGTTTTGGCGGCAAAATATTTGGCTATATTTGTTTCCTTCTAATTCTGAAAAAAAGTAAAATTTATGCAAACCAAAAACGAATCGGGGCACAAAAAAGACCTTAACCGTGAAAACATTATGAAAATTGCCCGCGAAATTTTCAGTAAGTATGGTTTTAAGAAAACTACCCTCGACGATATTGCAAACGCTGTAAGAAAAGGGAAAAGCTCATTATATTATTATTTCGACAGTAAAGAAGATTTATTTCAGGCTGTAATTATGAAAGAGGTTGATATTCTGGCGCACGAGCTTGAAATTGTCATCAACCGGAATACCGACCCAATTGATAAACTTCGCGATTATATACTTACAAAACTTACCACTTTCAGAAGTTTGGCCAATTTTTACCATGCCATTGAAAACGATGTTACGGCAGTTGGTTTTATTGACGATGTTAAACGCCGTTATGAACTTGATGAAATAAGGATGATAAAACGGATTTTAATTGAAGGAGTAAGGAAAAATGAATTTGAAATTTACGATTTTAATCTGGCAGCAATTGGTATTACAACTGCAATAAAAGGTCTTGAAATGCCACTTTCAGCTGGAACTTATGGAAACGTAAACATTGAAAACAGCGTTGATATTATCCTGAAAATCATTTGTTACGGGATTATGAAAAGATAAAATGTTTTTCAAAATTTAAGAAAAGGATGTTTTTTAAAAAGAAAGACATCCTTTTTCTTTTTAAAATAAACCGAGTATAAAAACCTCCGAATTGTAAAAAATGAAAGGCCGGTTCAACAACCAGCCTTTTCTCAATCAACCTAAACCTAAACTAAACCAAAAACCTAACCATTTTTACATGGTGAGTAAAACTGATGTTTACTCTTTGTAGTATCATTAAAACACACAGTTCGAAAAAAGGTTTACGAATGCATATAATTTTTTTAAAAAATTTTATTTATTTCTGCAACTCAACAATCATGGCTGTTTTAGCCGGGATTTTAATTTGAGAAATATCTTCAATTAATTTATCTGTGATTATTTCTTTACCGGATTTATACCCAATCATTATTTCTGAATAGCGGGATGTTGGTACAGTTTTTTCTGTATCATTCTTGTTCAGTAAAACCATAACAACCTCATCATTATTATAGCGGAAATAGGTATATATACCGTCCTGTGGCACAAAATGCATTAATTTACCATTATGGATTACAGATTTGTTTTTCCTCCAGTTTTGTATTTTCGACAAGTAATCCTGCATATCCTTTTGCCCGGCAGTGAGCCCAACCCCAGTTATTGCATTTACTTTATCGCCTTTCCATCCGCCTGGAAAATCAGCCCGGATATTTCCATGTTCGCTGCCTTCGTGGCGCATTAAAATTTCTGTACCGTAATAGATTTGAGGGATTCCGCGCATGGTTAAAAACAAACTCACCCCCATTTTCAGTAAATCAACATCTTCGCCAACTTGAATGAAAAACCGCGACATGTCGTGGTTATCAGGGAAAATAACAAGGTTGCCTGCATCGGGATAAAGAAAATCGTTGGCCAAAGATTCGTAAATTTGAATCAATCCATTATCCCAGTTTTCATTGTTTCGCAATCCACTGCTTACAGCATTTTGAAATGGAAAATCCATTAACGAAGGCAAATAACATTTATAACCATCTGAATTTACTTTCCCTTTTTGCCAATACGAAACAATGGCAGGGTTCATTGTCCATTCTTCGCCAACAATATTGAAATCAGGATATTCGTCAAGCACTCGTTTTGTCCAGGTTGTCATCATGTTTTTATCGGGATATGGCCATGTATCCTGCCTGATTCCTTCCAACCCAACATATTCGATCCACCAAATGCTGTTCTGAATCAAATATTTTTCCATAAACGGGTTCTTTTGATTCAGGTCGGGCATTGTTGGCACAAACCATCCATCAACCATTGCACTGCGATCGGCTTCTGAAGCATGAGGATCCTGATTAACTGTTCGCCTGTGACTTGTGATTTTATAATCAGGATAATTGTTGATCCAGTCATTCATTGGCAGGTCGTTCATCCACCAATGTTCCGAGCCGCAATGGTTAAAAATCATGTCCATAATTAGCTTCATACCACGTTTATCGAGCTCTTCATTTAACTGGCGGTACTCTTCATTAGTTCCATAACGAGGATCAACTTTATAAAAATCGGTTGTTGAATATCCATGATAAGAAACTTTGGTCATATTATTTTCGAGGACAGGATTTAACCAAACTGCAGTAAAACCCATTTTTTGTAAATAATCAAGCGAGTTAATTATCCCCTGAATATCGCCGCCGTGCCTGCCATCTTTATCAGTACGATTGGGTTTTTCCTTCATTCCTTCAACCCAGTCGTTGTTTGGGTTTCCGTTGATAAACCTGTCAGGCGTAATCAGATAAATTACATCAGAAGTATTAAATCCGGTGCGGGTGGCCGAATTTTTTTCACGGGTTTTCAATTCGTACAAATAAGTTTGGACAACTTTATTTCCTTTGGAAAATTGAATCTCAAACGTGGCGGGTTGCACATTTTCTGCCAAACGTAAATCAAGGAACAGGTAATTGGGGTTTTGTACTTTTGTTACTGAAATTAGTTCAACTCCGGGATATTTTATTGTCACGTCAGTTTCCGAAATTTTTTCTCCAAAAACCATCAGTTGCAATTCGGGAGATTTCATTCCGACCCACCAAAACATGGGTTCAACACGTTCCAATTTCTGTGAAAATGTATTCAAAAAAAATGCGGCCGCAAATATTGTAAAAACGAATTTTTTCATATGCTTATTTTTAAAATTGATTTAATCAATTATGGTTATACCAGTCGCTTTCAATTAATTGATATCCGTCGAAAAATTTCCGAATTTGTTGCTCCGGCAGATTTCAATTTAATAAATGTACTTTTTTGTTTGCATTAAGTGTTATCATGTTTAATTGAATGTGTTATTTATTTCAATTGTTTTATTTCCCTCAAGAATAATTGGTGTTCCGAAAACTTCCAATTGAACGGTAACATTCGAATAATTTACGATTATTAGCTTCCCTTTTTCCTTTTTTAAGCTTAAATGTGCACCCCTGAAATCAATTCTAAACTGATAAGATTTCCACTTGTCAGGAAGAAAAGGATTTAAAACCAGTTTGTTTTCATGGGTACGCATTCCACCAAAACCCATTACAAAAGACATCCAGGTTCCTCCCATACTTGTAATATGAAGCCCGTCTTCGGTATCGTGGTTGTAATTGTCTAAATCCAATCTGGCAGTTCGCAAGTACATTTCATATGATTTCTGCTGATAACCGATTTTTGCCGCCAAAATCGAATGAACACATGGCGACAAAGACGATTCGTGAACTGTCAGCGGTTCATAAAAATCGAAATGCTGCTTAAGTTCTTCTTGGGTAAAATCATTTTCAAACCAAAACAAACTTTGTAAAGTATCGGCTTGTTTTATATAACACGAGCGTAAAATCCTGTCCCACGACCATTTTTTATTTATTGGTTTGTCATTTGCCGAAAGTTCGGAAACAGGGATTAATTCCTTGTCGTCATAACCATCCTGCTGAAGATAAATTTTTCGCCCGGCATCCATCGGGAAATACATTTTAGCGATAATTTCCTTCCATATTTCAGTTTCTTTTATGGCATTAAATCTCCATTTCGAAACCATTTCATCATATAATAACGGATACTCTTTTTGAAGAAATCCGATCACTTCGAGTGTATATTTGAGTGTCCAAACAGCTATATAATTGGTGTGAAAATTATTGTTCACATTGTTTTCGTACTCATTGGGCCCGGTAACTCCAAGCATTACGAATTTCTGTTTTTTAACTGACCAGTTAATCCGCTGACTCCAAAAACGGCTTATTGCAAGCAGCACTTCAAAACCATAAGGAGCAAGGTATTCTTTGTCGCCGGTGTAGTTTACATAGTTGTAAATGGCATAGGCAATTGCACCGTTTCTGTGAATTTCCTCGAAAGTAATTTCCCATTCATTGTGGCACTCCTCTCCATTTATAGTCACCATCGGGTACAAAGCAGCTCCGCCGTTAAAACCAAGTTTTTCAGCATTTTCAATGGCTTTTGTTAAATGTTGGTGCCTGTATAAAAGCAGTTTTTTCGAGATATCAATTGAAGCAGTGCCCAAATAGAATGGCAAACAATAAGCTTCGGTGTCCCAGTATGTTACGCCACCATATTTTTCGCCGGTAAAACCTTTCGGACCTATATTTAACCTTTTGTCTTCCCCCGTGTAAGTTTGGTTCAACTGAAAAATATTATATCGGATACCTTGCTGAGCGGCAACGTCACCTTCAATTTTAATATCACTTGTTTCCCATTTTTTTAGCCAAAGATTTTTATGGTTCCCGAACAACAAATCAAATCCTTTTGAATTTGCATCTGAAACAAGGTCTTTTGCCGAAGAAGCAAGTTGATCAAATGAAAAATCGAGTGAGGAAATAGTAGAAGCGTATTTTTTGATTGACAAAGTGTCTCCTTTTTCAATTTCAACAGTTTGGGTTGCCTCGACATATTTTTCTTTTGTTGAATTCGATATTTTTGAGATTTCGGGTTTCCCATTTTTTAATACCTGGAAAATCATAGCCGTGCTTACTCTGAATTTTGTCTTCAGCGTTTCAAGGGTAATGTTACCCTCGCATCCATCAATTTCTTTTGAAACTTCAACCCAGAATTTCTCATCGTAATTTGAATCTTCGTTAAAGACATCTCCATCAATATATGGAGTCACCGTTATTTTACCCGAAAAATTAATTGCTTTCAGATTATATTGAATTGCACCAATGGCTGTATTTTCAATGCTTACAAAGCGTTTTGAAATAACTTCAACTATATTTCCGTTGTCAAGTTCAGCAACAAAACTTCGTGAAAGCAAACCATGCTGCATATCTAAAACGCGGTTGAATGAATGGATTTTTACCTTTGCCAGGTCCAGTTCCTGCCCGTTGATTGAAATGTTTATTCCAATCCAGTTGGCTGAATTGATGATTTTTGCAAAATACTCGGGATAGCCATTTTTCCACCAGCCAACACGGGTTTTGTCGGGGTAATAAATTCCAGCAACATAAGATCCCTGAAGCGAATCTCCTGAATATTTTTCCTCAAAGTTGGCCCGGTGCCCCGTTTTCCCATTTCCAAGACTAAAAATACTTTCGGAAACACGGTTGTTTTCGGGATCAAAACCTTCTTCAATAATTTTCCAATTGTGATGTTTTATATAATTTTTCATCCTTTTTTTCTTTTTCAAACTAAAACAACTTCAACAATTCGTTTACTGTTAACCCGTAAAAACCGCTGATAACGGCATCTGCAGATTTTAATGTTTGCGGGTCGCCAACGCCAACGGCAATCATTCCGGCATTTTTTGCAGCTTCGATTCCTGCAACAGCATCTTCAAAAACCATACATTGCGAGCTGTGGACTTTCACAGCCCTGGCGCCTTTTAAAAATACTTCGGGATCGGGTTTGGCTTTTTTCACTTTGTTACCATCGATTACAGCATCAAAATAATGTTCAAGGCCTATTTTTTCAAGAATCAACGGTGCATTTTTACTTGCTGATCCAAGAACAATTTTTATTCCTGCATTTTTTGTTGATTGTAAAAAATTTGTCACACCCGGAAGAATCTCATCCGGTGTCATTCTCGAAATCAGGCCAACATACTGATTGTTTTTACGGGTAGCAAGTTCAATTTTTGTCTGCTCTTCAAAATCCTTATTCCCAATTTCCAGAAGAATTTCCAGGGAACGAACGCGGCTAACCCCCTTTAAACGCTCGTTATCAAGTTCACTAAAATCGAATCCAAGACTGTTTGCCAGATCTTTCCATGCCAGATAATGGTATTTCGCTGTGTCAACAATTACACCATCGAGATCGAAAATGAATGCTTTAATGTTTCTCATTTTTTCCTTTTTGGGCTATCAATGTCATCAACAAAAAATACGGTCAGGGCGGCTGTTAACATTGAAATCCCTCCTGCAACAAGCGCCCAGATTGCATCGCCACCAAAATACCTGCGCATTAAAAATCCCAGAATACTTGCTGCAAGGATTTGCGGTATAACTATAAAAAAATTGAAAATACCCATGTAAACGCCCATTTTATGCGCAGGCAGCGAGCCGGTAAGAATTGCATATGGCATAGATAAAATGCTCGCCCACGCAATTCCGATAGCCACCATTGAAAGCAAAAGCAAATCAGGATTTGTAATGAAATAGAATGACAACAAACCGAGTCCACCAATTGTCAGGGAAACAGAATGAGTAACTTTACGGCTTGTGTATCTTGCCAAAACCGGTAATCCAAAAGCGACAATGGCAGCAAAACCGTTGTAAATTCCGAACAAAACCCCGACCCAGTTGGCTCCTTCGTTGTACAAGGCAGAAGAAGTATCGGTGGTGCCGTAAATATGGCCGGTAACAGCAGCGGTAGTATAAATCCACATGGCAAAAAGAGCAAACCACGAGAAAAACTGCACAATAGCCAGTTGACCCATCGTTTTCGGTATGTTTGCCATGTCGGTCATAATTTCGACAAGCCCGTTTTTTGACCGATCTGATTTTGATAAAACGAAAGTAAAGAACTGGATTGCCCCGTAAACTGCCAGTCCACCTCCAAGGATATACATTTCCTTTTCGAGCCCGCGGTTAAAAACAAAATAAACCAGCGCCAATCCAATAAATAGAAAAATTGCCCCGTTTCGCAGAAAAACATTATGCAGTTGCAAAGCCGATTTGTAGTTAGCAGCAGCTGACAAATTTGCTTCGGTTTTCACTTCCTCAAATGTTTTCAGTTCATCAGGCGGATATTCCTTCGAACTGAATACCGTCAAAACAACAGCACTTATAAAAACGATTCCCCCAATATAAAACGATAATTTTACAGAGGGAGGAATGACTCCTTCAGCAGCAGTATTTTCAATCCCAAACCAATTTGTCATTGCGTAAGGAAGAAAAGAAGCTACAATAGCGCCAGTTCCGATAAAGAAACTTTGCATTGCAAACCCGCTGGTTCGTTGTTCGGAAGGCAAATTATCACCAACAAAGGCACGAAATGGTTCCATCGAAATATTGATTGAAGCATCCATTATCCAAAGTGTACCAATGGCAATCCAAAGCGTTGGCGAGTTTGGCATAAACAAAAGTGATAGTGATGCAAGAATTGCCCCTACCAACAAATAAGGCCGGCGGCGACCCAATCTACACCAGGTTTTATCACTGTAATGGCCAATAATGGGTTGAATAATCAGACCCGTTAATGGTGCTGCCAGCCAATAAACTGCCAGCCGGTCAACATCGCCGCCCAATGTTTGAAATATGCGTGAAACATTTGCATTTTGAAGCGCAAAACCAAATTGAATGCCCAGAAACCCAAAACTCATGTTCCAGATTTGCCAAAAGCTTAGTGTAGGTTTTTTGACCATAACTATTATTTTAAAAAATTGATAATAAGCTAAATTACAATTTTCAGCCAATAGAAAACTGCGGGGTAAACAAGAAGTAGTTGTGATAATTTGCCAGGACAAATATAAAACAGAATTATTTGCAATTCCAAATATTTGAATGACTTCAATTTATTGAAAACCGGATATTACCTTATGAATATTCGATTTCAAACGTTTGCGGCGAACAAAATATTTTTTTTATTTTTTTTAAAATGCTGAAGAACCTCTGACAATTAGATTTGTATTCAGCACCTTTATTTCGAAAGGACTTTCAGTTTTGTTGTTTTTTATACGGTTTAAAAGCATTTCGGCTGCAATTGTTCCCATTTCATAACCATGTTGATCAACAGAGGTTAATGCCGGATCTGTAATTCCGGATAAGCGACCGTCAGAAAAACCTACAACAGCAACCTGTTTTGGAATTTTAATCCCTCTTTTTAACAACGTTTGCATAGCACCAACAGCAGTAAGATCATTAACCGCAAAAATACCATCAATTGCAATTTTCTCCTCCAACAGATTCAATGTTACAATTCTTGCTTTTTCAAAATTATCTGCTTCAATAATCCATTTATCCAAAACCTGAAACCCGGCTTCACGCATAGCTTTTAAATATCCTTCTTTACGCAACTGTCCTATTAAAAGGTTTTGTGGTCCGGCAAAATGTGCAATTTTTTTCCGGCCACCTTTTATTAAATGCATTGTGGCATTATAGGCTGCTTCCAGGTCATCAACAATAACCTGGTCAGCTTTAAATCCTGGAACCACCCTGTCATAAAAAACCAGTGGTACATCATTCTCCTGAATTTTGTAAAAATGATCATAATCCAGCGTCTCCTTTGTAATGGAAGCCAAAATACCGTCAACCCGGTTGGCCAAAAGTGTTCGCACATTTACCACTTCGCGATCGTATTTTTCATTCGACTGGCAGATAATTACATTAAAACCTGCATTGTAGGCAACATCCTCAATACCACTTATTACTGAAGAGAAAAAATAATGAATAATTTCAGGTATTATAACACCAATTGTGTTTGTTCTGCGCTGTTTAAGACTTAGAGCAACAGCATTTGGCTGGTAATTGTATTTAAGCGCCAATTCCTTTACCGCATTTCTTGTTTCGGAACTAATATCAGGATGATCTTTCAATGCCCTTGAAACTGTTGATGCAGAAATCCTTAACTCCCTTGCAATATCTTTTATGGTAATCGGACTGTTTTTCATTATTTAATAAGACATAAGTAGCCAAAATTGGTTTAATTTCTCAATTTACAAAATTGTTTAATATAAGTATTACCATTCCTTTTTACGCTTGAAATTTTCCTCCTTTTAGATTGAACACAATTATTCTATAAAATTTAACACTACACTTTAAAGAATTCAATAAACCGCAAGCAAAGTTCAAATCAGCATTATTTTTTCAACTTTAAATAATTACAAAAAAATCACTCTTTAAATAAATTAACCAGTTTTTTTATAACAAAAAAGTGAGAATAAAATTTACCTACCAGTAACTACCTGTTGTATAACATGTTTGGTGCAAACGACACCGCAAACGTTTGCGGTCTTTTGTTCATCAATTGGCATATAAATCAATTAACATTTTTTTTACATTCGCCCAGAATTTTGCGCTGAGTTGAATAAGAAGTAAAGTTAATATGTTGATTATTTGCCATTTAAGAGACAGTTAAAAATTATTTAACAAACGTAAAAAACGATTATAAACTAATAACATTAAAGATGAGGATTATTTGTAAAAACCTTAAAATCTTATTGTTTTTAATTGCCGCACTTACTACTTCAGTTGGATATGCGCAGGTAAAAACAATTACAGGTAAAGTAACCGATGCAAAAACCGGTGAACCACTGCCTGGTGCAACTATCGTTGTTAAAGGGACAACTTTAGGAACAACAACCAACTTCGACGGAGATTTTAACATGAACATCCCGAACGATGCACAAACATTGGTAATTGGATTTATTGGGATGAAAAATGTTGAAATTGAAGTTGGCAATCAAACCAATTTCAATATCGCCCTGCTGGAAGAAACATTTGGGCTGGACGAAGTTGTGGTTATTGGATACGGACAAGTAAAAAAAGGAGATGCCACCGGTTCAGTTACAGCAGTTAGCTCCGATGATTTTAACAAAGGTGCAATCACATCTGCCCAGGATTTACTTGTTGGAAAAGCATCCGGTGTTGTTATTACTACCGCGGGCGGCGCTCCCGGAAGTGGGTCAACAATCCGCATCCGTGGAGGTTCTTCACTAAATGCTTCAAACGATCCGTTAATTATTATCGATGGTGTACCTATCGACAACAACAATGTTTCAGGAAGCAGCAACTTTCTGTCGTTTGTAAATCCAAACGACATTGAATCGATGAATATTCTGAAAGATGCTTCAGCAACTGCAATCTATGGGTCAAGAGCTTCAAACGGAGTAATCATTATAAACACAAAGAAAGGAAAAGCGGGTTCAGCGATGACTATTAACGTTGACATAAATTCTTCAATTGCAACTCCCATAGAATATATGGATGTGTATTCAGGAGATGAAATGCGGAAAATTGCTTTGGATAAAAAAGGCTTGTTTGGTGCTGACAGTTACAATCAATTGTGGAACGAAAATACAAACTGGCAGAAGCAAATTTTCAGGACTGCAGCTTCTCAAGACAATAATTTAAGCATTTCAGGATCGGTAAAAGATTTGCCTTATCGTGTTTCTGTGGGATATACAAATCAAAAAGGTATTCTGAAAAATACCGATATGCAGCGATTGACCGGAACCTTAAGCCTTAATCCAACTTTACTTGACGGTGATTTAAAAGTGAATGCCAACGCAAAAGGAATGCTTACTGATAATAATTTCGGAGATACCGGAGCTATCGGTTCAGCTATTTCAATGGATCCGACGAAACCAATTTATGACGGGAACCCAAATTCAGGTGGCTATTTTCAATGGAGTAATTACGGCGCGAATTTAGGCACACCAAATCCTGTGGAACAACTGATGGAAGTTGATAATACATCGACTGTAAAGAGGTTTATAGGTAACTTTCAGTTAGATTACAAATTACCGTTTATACCCGATATGCGTGCCAATTTGAATGTAGCTACAGATTACTCAAAGAGCGAAGGCCACAACAACAGGCCAACTACATCACCATCGGTACTTACCAGTCCGTTATGGGGAAAATTGAGCAACTATGATGCAAAAAACACAAATGACCTGCTTGATTTCTATTTGAATTACACAAAAGATTTGGAAAGTATAAAGAGCAGAATTGATGCGACTGCAGGTTATTCATGGCAACATTTTAAACGCGAGGGAAGTACTTATACCCGTGGGATAGTGGATGCAAACCACCCGGCACAGGTAACTGAAAACTCATCATTTATAACTGAAAATTACCTTGTCTCGTTTTTTGGTCGTTTGAATTATACGCTTGCTGACAAATATCTTTTAACAGCCACAGTTCGTCAGGATGGTTCATCACGATTTATTGGCGATAATAAATGGGGAACTTTCCCATCTGCGGCTTTCGCATGGAAAATTAAAGAAGAATCATTTTTAAAAGATGTAAAAGCTTTAACAGAATTGAAATTAAGGTTAGGTTGGGGTGTTACCGGACAGCAGGATATTGGAAAAGATTACCCTGCGCAGGCTGCGTATATTCTTTCTTCTCCAGGTTCATTCTATCCCGTTGGCGGCGAATTTCTCTCAACTTTACGTCCAAGTGCCTACGACCCCGATATTAAATGGGAAGAAACAACAACTCAAAATATTGGACTCGACTTTGGCTTTGCCAATAACCGGATTTCTGGAGCAATTGATGTTTATAAACGTGTTACCGAAGATTTATTGAATACGGTAACTATTCCAACCGGTAGCAATTTTTCAAACACATTACTCACAAACGTTGGTAGTTTGGAAAATAAAGGGCTTGAGTTTTCATTGAATTTAATGCCCATTTCAAAAGATGATGTGTCGTTGGAGTTTGGATTTAACTTCACCTACAACGAAAATAAAATCACAAAACTTTTATTAAACGATGATCCAAATTACATTGGAATACTTTACGGAGATGGAATGACAGGAACAAAACAGGTTACCCGGGTTGGTTATCCTGCCTATTCTTACTTTGTAAATCAACAGGTTTACGGATCAAATGGTATGCCGATAGAAGGATTATATGTCGATTTATCAGGCGAAGGTGGAGCTGTAAATGGCGACAATTCAGATAAATATATTTATCACAATCCTGTTGCTGACTATTTGATGGGACTTTCGTTCCGTTTTCATTACAAGGATTTTGATTTCTCCGGTTCATCGCGAACAAGTATCGGAAACTATGTATATAATCAGGTTGCTGCAGGTGCTTCTTATGACCAGATGAACCAAATTGGTTACTGGAAAAACTTCCCAAAATACCTTGATGACACTCAATTTGTAAAAAGGCAATTTACAAGCGACTATTTTGTGAAAAATGCTTCGTTTTTTAAATTGGATAACCTGAGCATTGGTTACTCACACAAAGACATAAGGGGAAAAATGATTCCAAGGTTGAGTTTTACAGTTCAGAATGTACTGACCATAACTGACTATGAAGGAATCGATCCCGAAGTACCGGGTGGTATCGATAATAACTTCTATCCAAGACCGCGCACATTTATGTTTGGCATTGGATTTACCTATTAACATTTAAAAATAATTCGTCATGTTTAAAAATAAAATATTAATTGCAATCTTTCTTTCAGCACTGATGGTTACGTCGTGTGTGAATGATCTGGATGTAAAACCGATGGACCCTGATACAATTTTGGCCGGTAACCTGAATGACAATCCGGTGTACATGAAACAAGTGCTCGGTAAAATTTATGCCAGCTTCATTATTCCCGGACAAGGTGCAAACGGCGGTGCTGATATCAGCGCATCAGATGAGAACTTTTTTACAACCATGCGTGCGCTTTGGAATCTTCAGGAAATTACAACCGATGAAGCAATTTGTGCATGGGGAGATATTGGAATTTCGGATTTGAACACACAAACCTGGAGCCCGAGCAACCCATTTCTTACAGCAGTTTATCAACGTTTGGGTTTGAGTATTACATACGCCAACGATTTTATTCGTTTAACTGCCGACAATCCTGACCTGGTGAAGTACAATGCTGAAGCACGTTTTTTGCGTGCACTGGCTTATTACTGGTATATCGATCTTTTTGGAAATCCACCATTTACAACCGAAGAAGATGGAGTTGGTAAATTTTATCCAAAACAGATTCAACGTGCCGATTTATTCACCTACATCGAATCGGAATTAATAGAAATAGAACCACTTTTGGGCGAACCAAAGTTTTCGTATCCGCAAGCCGACAGGGCTGCAGCTCAAATGTTGCTTGCCCGGCTTTATTTAAATGCCAAAGTTTACACAGGTACTGCTCAGTGGGAAAAATGCAAAACCTACTGCGATAAAGTAATTAACAGCGGTGCATATTCTCTGGCACCCAATTACAGGCAGAATTTCAGCGCCAACAACGATGGAAAACACAACCCTGAAATGATTTTTGCCTGGGAACAGGATGGAATAAACACGCAGGGTTTTATTGGGACAACCTTTCTTATTGAGTCAAGCAGCGATTCAAAATACATTCGTGCCGAAGATTACCACGGTTTGACATCAAACACAAACTGGAACGGAAACCGCGCCCGCATTGATTTTATGAATATTTTGGTTGATACGCTGAAAACCTATGGTGGCAATCCAATCCCGGATGACGATGTTGAATTTTCGCAAAGTAAAGACAATCGGGTTTTTCTGAAAATGAAAAGCAGCATGAACATTCCAAGTTCATCATCAAGTGGCGATTATGGTATTGGAGTTTATAAATTCACTGCTAAAAATGCCGATGGCAGTCAGGCAGCAAATTACAACACTGCCTATGCCAGCACCGATTTCCCTATTTTTCGTTTGGCCGATGCATATTTAATGCGCGCCGAAGCTTTGTTTAATATGAATCAGGCCGCCGCCGCTGTTGCCGATGTTAATGTAATTCGCGAACGTGCATTTGGTAACACCGACGGAAATATAACAGTTGGTGACCTTACAGCTAAATTTTTGCTTGATGAACGTGCCCGCGAGTTTTATTACGAGGGCCAGCGACGCACCGATCTTGTACGTTTTGGACAGTTTACCGATGGTGATTATTTGTGGCAATGGAAAGGTGGTACTTATAAAGGTTCGAAAACCAGCAGTCATTTAAACATTTTCCCAATTCCGGGCGATGAGGTAGCTGCAAACTCGAACATTAAACAAAATCCAAATTATTAATCTTCAAAATTTTAATAAAATGAGAAATACAATATTTATACTGTTTATCGGATTTATCGGGCTTTTGCTTTCTTGCGAAAAAGATGGCGAAACAATTGTAATGCTCGACAATCCGGTTGCCCCTGAAATTGTTACCATGCCAAATTTAACATTGCAAAGGAACAATGGAACTAACATGCTCGAATTTGTTGGCACACCTGTTGATCCTGGGTTTCAGGCTTCAGCAAAATACTTTCTTGAAGCTGCCGCAGCAGGTAGTAATTTTGCCGACCCTGTCGTAATTCTTACCGATATACAAAATGCTTCCTTAAAAATATCTGTAAGCGATTTGAATGGAATCATGTTGAAAAAATTCCCTGCAGATCAGGCAACCCCGGTTGAATTCCGTATGCGTTCGGTTCTTGTGGTAGATGCGGGGACAGGAGCCCCAGGAACTGGTACTGCCCCGTTTGAATACATTTCAGAAACAACTTCTGCTAGTGTTACTTTATATGGATTGCCAAAATTGGATTTAATAGATTCGGGTATTAACCAGAAAATCGAATCTCCGCTTGGAAATGGCGATTACAAAGGTTTTGTAAAACTCGATGCCACTAAACCTTTTACGCTTTTGGATACTGACAACAATATAAAATACGGTGCAAGTGGTTCGGCTTTGGCCGTAAATGGCACAGGGATAACTGTTGGCGCAAATGGCTGGTATATTTTAAATGCGAATACAGCAAACTTAAGTTATTCTATTTCAGAGTATAGGATCGGGTTGATTGGTTCTGCCACACCAAACGGTTGGGATACGCCCGACCAAAAAATGGATTATAATGCTCAAACAGGTACCTGGTCTATCACAATTGATTTGATTGACGGATTTATCAAATTCAGAAAAAATGATGGTTGGGCTTGGAATCTCGGTGGCACTCCCGACAATTTAACTCAGGGTGGTGCTGATATTGCAATTTCCGCAGGTAATTACACAATTACGCTAACCATAATTAACGATGCTACCGGAACGGCAAAAATTGTAAAGAATTAACGTATCGTAAAACCATTAAAAGAACAACATGAAAAAAATAATATTCAAATGGACGGCTTTTCTCTTTGCAGCAACGATAATTATTTCGGCCTGTACAAAAGAAATGTCAGAAGTGAGGCTGGAACCAACACTCTCAACTTCAGAAACTATGCATGTTACATCCGATTCGGCAATTGTAGTTGGTTTTGTGATTGCGCAAGGCGATGGGTTTACTGAAAGAGGTGTTTGTTACAATACAGCAGCTAATCCCACAATCGAAAACAGTAAAGTAGTTTATGCTGCTGATACTCCTGAAGCTACTTTCAATGTAGCTTTAAGCGGGTTGAAATATGCAACAAAATATTATGCACGTGCTTATGCTACAAGCGAACTGCGGACTGTTTACGGTGAAGAAGTTACTTTTACAACTTTACCTGTTGCACCTGTAGTTACAACTGCTGCAATTACCGAAATTACCGGAAACTCAGCCATGGGTGGTGGAAATGTTACTGTTTCGGGAGGTGCCGAAATTACTGCCAGAGGTGTTTGTTTTGGTACAGTTCAAAAACCTACTATTTCCGGAACCAAAACAACTGACGACAAAGGTACAGGTGAATTTGTAAGTACACTAGCAGGTTTACAGGGAAATACAACCTATTATGCCCGTGCTTATGCATCAAACGCTGTAGGCACAAGTTATGGACCTGAAATTTCGTTTAAAACATTAATTGATCTGCCGATTGTAACCACTGCCAGTGTAACAGCAATCACCAAAACTTCCGCTATTTCTGGTGGCAACGTATCCTATAACGGTGGCGGTGAAGTTACGGCGAGAGGTCTTGTTTACAGCATGAACAGCGACCCGACGACCAACGACAATAAAATTGAAGGTGGATCAGGAACCGGAACTTTTGTAAGCAAATTGGAAAATTTGGAGAAATACACAACCTACCACGTTCGTGCCTATGCTACAAACAGCGCGGGTACGGCTTATGGCGCTGATGTACAGTTTACAACTTTGGCTGATATTTTAACATGGAATATTCCGGGCGATTATGTGGAGGCAAGTTACCCAAATTCAGGATTGGCAAACTGGTCACCTGATAAATCACCACAAGTAATCAGCACCATTGCCAACCCCGATAAATTGGAGGGTTATGTATATATGGCCAATGCAAATAACGAATGGAAATTTGCAACTCAACCCAATTGGGACGGACCAAATTACGGAACAGGTGGTTCGGGTAAATTAGATGCAAGCGGAGGAAATATAAGTTCGCCACAAGGTTTTTATAAACTTAATGCCGATGCAACTGCTCTTACATTTACTGCAGTAGCAACCGTTTGGGGTGTTATTGGAAGTGCTTCGCCAATGAGTTGGGACGATGAAACTCCCTTGGCATACGACCCGGCTTCAAAAACCTGGAAAGGCGTTGTACACCTAACCGAAGCAGAATTCAAATTCAGGGCAAACCACAATTGGGATTACAATTACGGAAGTGATGCTGCAGATGGTAAACTAACTGCAGGTGGCGCAAATATACCTGTTACAGTTGAATCGGATTATGCTTTCGTCTTGGATTTGAGCCATCCGAATGCATACACCTACACAGTTAACCGCTGGGGTTTAATTGGCGATGCAACTCCCGGTGGCTGGGATACTGATACAAATTTGACCTGGGATGCAACAAACAAAGTATATACAGTTACTGTTGATCTTGTTTCGCCCGGTTCTTTCAAATTCAGGGCAAATGATGGTTGGGACATCAATTATGGAGGCAACCTTGGTAATCTCACTCCCGGTGGCGATAATATTCCTGTTGAATCGGCAGGTAATTACACAATTACTTTTGATCCCTGGGGATTGAAAGCTACGGTTACAAAAAATTAGAAACAACGGATTTGTAATAATGGACGTTGACATATAAATTGAAAACCTCTTCATAAGTTTATTATGAAGGGGTTTTTTGTTAAAATTACAGTTATGAAACGATTATATATTCTATTAATATTCTTTTGTGGATTTTTCAGTTTATCGGCGCAAATAACTACAGAACCGGCACTTCCGATTGCCAGCCGTAAAGTTACCATCACTTTCGACTCATCGAAAGAAAGCCGTTTGGGTTATTTTACAGGCGATTTATATGCACACACAGGAGTTATAATCGAAGGAAATACTGCATGGCAGCATGTTATTGGAAGTTGGAATAACAATTCAAACCAACCAAAACTTACCAATAAAGGAAATGGAATTTATGAACTTGAGATTGCACCCGAGGTAAAAACGTTCTACTCAGTAAACTCAAACGAAAAAGTGCAGAAAATTGCCCTGGTTTTCCGCTCTTCCGACAGTGGAAAACAAACCAACGACCTTTTTGTGGATATTTATCCCGAAGGATTGGTAGTTGAAATTACAGAACCTGCATACCAGTCAATTCTTACCAAAAGCCAACCGCTCACTATTTCGGCAAATGCATCTCAGGAAGCGGCATTAAAACTATTTATAAACGGGAATTTTTTATTTCAGAACACCGGAACCACAATTTCCTCGGACTACATTTTTACCGAAAGCGGTAATTTTTGGATTATTGCTGAAGCAGTTGCAGATAATGTAACAACGCGTGATTCAACGATGGTTTTTGTTAAGGATGAGGTTGTTCTTCAGCCTAAACCCGAAGCGTATAAAAAAGGCATAAATTACCCGGCCGGCAATTCGGCAGCGCTTGTTTTGTGGGCGCCACACAAAGAATATGTTTTTGTTTTGGGCGATTTTAACGACTGGAAACTGTCAAATGATTTTCTAATGAAAAAAGATGGCGACTTTTTCTGGCTCGAAATCCCAAATTTTGAACCCGGAAAAGAATATGCATTTCAATATTTTATTGATGGCAAAATAAAAATAGCCGATCCTTATACCGAAAAAATACTTGACCCCTGGAATGACAATTATATTTCGTCAGGCGTTTATCCCGAACTCCTTAAATATCCTGAAAAGAAAACTGATGGAATTGTTTCGGTGTTGCAAACTGGACAACCGGAATTTAACTGGGAAGTAAATAATTTTAATATTCCCGGGAAAGAGAAATTGGTGATTTATGAAATGCTTGTGCGTGATTTTACAACCGATCACACCTTTAAAGCAGTGCGCGAAAAGTTGGATTATTTGGAGGATTTGCGTGTAAATGTGCTCGAATTAATGCCTGTTAACGAATTTGAAGGAAACAGCAGTTGGGGCTACAACCCATCGTTTTACTTTGCTCCCGACAAATATTACGGCCCAAAAAATGAGCTTAAAAAACTTATCGACGAATGCCACAAACGCGGGATTGCAGTTGTAATAGATATGGTGTTGAACCACAGTTACGGACAAAGCCCGTTTGTACAAATGTATATGGACAACTGGACAATCACTGCCGAAAACCCATGGTACAATCAGCAAAGTAATTTTCAAAACTCTTCTTTAAGATGGGGTTACGATTTTAACCATGAAAGTGAGGCAACCCGCGAACTTGTGGACAGCATTTCATCATTTTGGATGAATAAATATAAAATTGATGGTTTTAGGTTTGATTTTACCAAGGGGTTTTCAAATACGCCCTATCCTTCGAACAGTTGGGGAAGTGAATATGATGAATCTCGTATTTCGAACCTAAAAAGGATGACTGCTGAAATTTGGAAGCGGAACAGCAAAGCACTTGTCATTTTCGAACATCTGTCGGACAACCCTGAAGAAACTGAACTTGCAGATTTTGGAATCATGTTGTGGGGAAATATGCATGGAAGTTATTATGAAGCAGCGCGTGGAAATGTTGGTCAGTCTAATTTGAGCTGGTCAGTTTACAGGGAAAGAGGCTGGAGCAAACCAAATTTAGTTTCGTACCCCGAAAGCCACGATGAAGAAAGAATCATGAATTCGATTCTCCAAAATGGTTATTCGAATAACAATTACAACATAAAAAACGAGGCAACTGCCTTAAAAAGGATTGAACTAAATAAAGTTTTTAATATTCCGTTGCCCGGACCGAAAATGATCTGGCAATTTGGCGAACGTGGTTATGATCTCTCAATAAACCGTTGCGAAGATGGTTCGATAAATAACAATTGCCGACTTTCGCCAAAACCTCCTTACTGGCAATACCTTGAAAATCAGGAAAGGGTTGAATTGTTTCATGTGGTGGCAAAATTGAACGATTTGAAACAAAATTATGAGGAGTTTTCACCTGAAAGTTTCGATTACAATTTAACCGGTGCTGTTAAATGGTACCGAATGACAAATGGTGAAAACCATGTTTTTGCGGTTGGAAATTTCGATATTAATGAAAGAACCACAATTTTTTCATACCCAAAAACAGGAAAATGGTACGAGTTTTTTACACGCGATTCAATCGAAATAAACACAACGAACCAAAATATTTTGCTTGCTCCCGGAGAATACCGGCTTTATTCAACCCGAAAATTTAATGAGCCAAAAGTAGTTACAGAAAATGAAGTTGAAATTGAGAAAACCGGAGATATTCGAATATACCCAAACCCGGCAAGTAGTGAAATCAATATTTCTTCGGAAAAATTAATACTTCAATTACAAATTTTCACTGTATCAGGTAATTTGTTATGCCAGAAAACTGAAATTAATAAAAATCAAACGAAAATAAATATTGATGATTTTACTCCCGGAATATATGTAATTCAGGTGTTTCAGGAAGATGGAATAAAAACATTAAAGATTGTGGTTAGATAAACATTCGGAAAAAACCTGCAATTGCCGTTTATGAAATTTCTGATGGATTTTCGGCTTTCTTTCGGGAAACTTAAATTTCAAGCTTCTATTTAAAGATATTTAAATCGTAGCTGAACATGATTTCGTGAGTGCCGCTGCTAAAGGTGTTCAACTCTGAAGTTGTAAAGTCATAGGAATATCCGATCAACATTTTTTGGGTAGCCTGAAACTGTGTCATAAGTGCAAATGAATCGCCAAAACGCACCATTCCGCCAACCCAGAATTTATTTTGAAAACCAGCCAGCCCGGTTAATTGAAAAGAAACAGGTGTATTTTTTACAAACCGTAACATTGCATTTGATTTTATTTGAAAATCATCATTCAATTCGAATTTTTTACCTGCTACAGTATATAAGTGAATTTTTTGCCTGTTTACATACTCAGTTTCATAATCATCGCGGGTAATTGTGTTTTCAATGAGTTTTGGAATTGACAATCCAAAATATGTGTCATCAGAAAAAAGAAAAAAACCTACGCCAATATTAGGCAGGAAATTTTTATAAATGTCCTGAGAGTAAATCGGATCAGGATCAATCGTTATTAAATCGGTAAGCGAAACACGGTAGAAACTAACTCCGCCTTTCAAACCCATTCCAAGTTTATAATTTTCGCTCACACGCAGAAAATAAGAATAATCAAAATAAACACCGGTTTGTTTTTGCGGGCCAATCTTGTCGAACATAACCGAAAAACCGAGACCTACATTTTTATTTGCTGTTGGTGTTTGATAAGCAAACGAACGCGTAATGGGTGAATTGGGTAACGAAACCCACTGGTTGCGGGCAACCAGCAACACGTTTCCATTTTCTTTTGATCCTGCAAAAGCGGGATTTATTATCAGCAAATTATCCATGTATTGTGTATAAAGCGGGTCCTGCTGAGCCAGTATTAACGCAGGATTAGCAAGATTAGCCAATACAAACGACACAAAAAACAATATTATTTTGATTTTCTTCATTCAGTTACCGGTCTAAATAAATGGAACCTCCGATAGATTTTTCTCCGTTTCCTAATTCCAATATGTAGTAATAAGTGCCGGTTGGCAGCTCTTCATTGCCGATGCGCACACCCGTGTTTGCCTTGCCGTCCCAGTATTTTGGTATTGAACTGATTCCGTAATTCTTAGCTTCAAAAACCTTATTTCCCCAACGGTTAATTATGGTTAAGGAATTTCCTTCATAATTTTCGATTCCCAGAATTTCAAAATAATCATTAATACCATCTCCGTTTGGAGAGAATGCATTTGGAACAAGGAATTTAAAATCGGAAACAAGCACATAAACATTTCCCTTGTCACATTCATTATAAGAATTACAAATCTGGTATTCAAAATTATCAGTTCCGCTAAAATTTTCGTTTGGCCTGTAATGAACTGTGTAGTCATCAAAATCAACATAAGCCGTTCCGTTTACCGGTGACATTGAAATTGTGAGTGTTGAAAGAACAATGCTATTGTCCTTATCAGTATCGTTATTTAAAACCGGTATTTTTATTTCAGTACGAAATCTTGTTGTATCATAATCATCGTTGGCAACAGGTGCATGCGTTAACCTGCTAACATTTACAGAATCGGTTGATGTGCAACCAAAACTATCCGTAATTTCAAGATAGTAAGCGCCAAATCCGCTGACAATCGGAGCTGCAGTATTTTCACCGCTATCTATTTTGCCTGTGACTGTTGACCATTTGAATTGAAGATCAGTTCCGCTGCTACCTGACCCATCCAGAATTACAGTGGAATTTTGCTCCATATATACCTCGTTTCCGGCGTTGGCCATTAAACCGGCAACAACTATTTTTACTGAATCGGCTACTGAAACACCATTACTGTTGGTTACAGTAACCACAAAAGTAGTTGTGTTACCCGGAGTAAAAACCGGATTCGGAATATCAGTGCGACTAAGATTCTGAGCAGGTTTCCAGTTGTAAGTATAAGAGATTCCAGGTTGCTGCTCAACAATGGACTGTAACTGGTATGGGCTACAACTGCCAATTGTGGTGTCGCGGCCTGCATAAACAGCAAAACCTTCCGGTGGTTTATAAAATACCACAAATGTTTTTGAAATTATTTCTGACAAACAATTGTTATCGTTAGTAGCCTGGGTAAATAATTGATAAGTTCCTTCTTTATCCCAAAGAATTTCTTCTGTTTCGTTTGACTTTGATGAGAAAAATGTTTTTTCACCTGAACTATTGAGATACCACCAACTATATGAATAGCCGGGATAATTGCCAGCAACAAAAGAGTGAGTTGTATTTAAAGGTATAGTATCCTGCGCGAACACAGATTGTGCCCACCATAACGCGGATAATACAAGTCCTATTTTTAAATACTTACTCAACTTAAAGTTCTTTTTAAAAATTCTGTTTCAGATGAAAGTGTAACTTCTGCTAAAACTTTTTAAACAGTTTTAAAAGAAATCAACACCCTGCAACGAAAAATCTTCGGTTTCGCATCATTCAAAAGCAATGACAGGTTTTGGCAACACTGTTATTGTACGTTTAATATCAGAAGCTGAATCGGCAATAATTGTCGAATTATCAGATGTTAAAGCGCTAATAATTGTGATTTCGAATTCAACATTTGCTGTACTTGTGTTTTCCCAGCTATCTGTTACATTAAAGTCGATTGCTTTATCAGACGCATCATTGGCTACAGTAATCTGCGGATTTAACTGGTTTGATAATACGGTTCCATTCAAATCAACATAAACGCCTTCCGGGTTTTTCACCGTTACCTGGGCTGAAGTTAAATTCGCATCGCCGGCATAGGTAATTCGGAATAAACTTTCGCTGTGTCCCGGAACAGAACCTTCACCTCCTGCTAAATCAGAACAGGTTTGGGTGCCTGGTAAAGCTGCCGCAAATATCAAATTACCCGGAGCGAGAATTTCCATGCTTTGGGTGATGGGTTCACTCAAACAGCCGTTACCATCAGTAACCTGAACAACTACAGAATAAACACCTACCGGACCGTCCCATAAAATGGTTGCTGAATTTCCTGCAATTGCAGCCATATTTGTAGTTGTGCCACTTGCCGGAACAACCGCCCATGAATAAGTTGCACCAACCGACTGACCAACATTCATTTGAATGGTGTAGGTTTTATTTGCTCCCTGTGTAATGCTATTTTGGCTCCATCCGCTCCATGCTGCGGCTATCAGAATCAATATAAGCAGTAAATGTTTCATATTTTAACTTGTATTTATTTCGTAACTCTTCGGTAAATTCAATTTCGGGAATGGCAAAAATAGAGCGCACATGCGTCCCGTTTTCGATTCCCGCCTTTACAGACGCATTATTTACATCGGTTACATTGGCAATTGACACCAAAACATCGGTGTTTTGTTGCGGGTTGGCGACAAACCATTGCTCGCTAACCTGTAAAATCTGACTATTGTAACTTACAGTTTGTGTATGGCTCTCTCCATTTACATTTAGTTCCACGGAAAGTGGAAAATAGGCAGCCGGTATCGGCTGCCCATTATTATCTGATGTTATGAAAGAGATAGCAAAACTATTGTCTGACAAATTGAAACATTCGGTACTGGCCACCACATCAAAACCAATCGAACGGTTATTGGGCTGTGGTGAAACGCCAAGGAATATTTTATTTGAACAACCGGACAAAGAAACTTCCAGCCAAACTTCATAATTATTCACCGACGAACCTGTGTTCCATTTTATTTCTACTGCTGCCAGACCATCTGCGCCAACGATTCCGGAAATTGCGCCAATAAAATTGAATTCATCTGTATTAACATTTCCCGCATTTGAGGTGATGCTAAAGTTGTATTCGGCACCCACGCTTAAACCATTACAAGTATAAACATGTGTCGATCCCTCAATAGGAAATTTTGCCGAATTCTGTGCCCCTGCCAAGTTCACAAGTGAAGTCAGCATTAACACGAACATGATGAATTGTTTATATTGGGTCATGCGTTAATTAATAGAATGAACCAATTGTAGGTACCGCTTTAACTGCAACCGATTGAGTTAAACTTCCACCTGAAGCCATAGTAGCTTCATAAGTTCCACCGCCGTCAACTGGTATCAAGGTAGATGATGCACCATCAGTTAGGGTAGCAGTTAAAGTTTGTGTATCAACACCAGTAGTGGTATTAAATGCAACAGTAAAAATGTCTGTAACAACAGCACTCACACCGGTATAAGTAACAACGCCTCCACTATATGCACTAACTCCCGCTGATCCATTATTGAAAGAGAGTAAAACTGCATTGGTTGGCAAATCAATAGTATATGAATAAGTGAAATTACCTGTTACACCTGTAACCACCGGCGTAACTGTGAATGTAAATGAATTTGCTTCTGAGCCATCACCTAAGGCATCAGGTGTATTATCACCTGCTCCGGTTCTGGCTTGACAAGTTTCTGTTATACTTGCTGCAAGATTAAGGGTATAAGTTGGAACAGGATTCATAGGAACATCCAGGTAGATATAATTAGCACAACCAGATGATTCATCTGTAATTGTAAATTCTATTTTACAAGTTCCGGTTGCACTATTGCTATAAGTTACATCAAATGAAATTTCAGTAACAGTTGTTGCAATATCAGTAAGACTTGGTGAAATGTTTGTAATTACAGATGTACCGTTTGTAAGTCCTGTGGCTGTAAGAATTGCATCACTTTGATTTGCAATTACAATAGGAAGAGTGTAATGGTAAGTTCCGCCGGGAATTGGTGCAAACTTACCTTGTGCATTTGCGCTACCAGCAATTGCGACCAGCGCGAATAAAGTCATTAAGCTAAAAACAATCTTTTTCATAACATTAAAATTTTAAATTAAACTTTGATTTTTTGTAATTTATATTTTGAATTAATTTCATTCTGTTTTTTAATTAAAACTGCCAATTGTTGGAAGTGGGTGAACTGTAACTGTTTCTGTTTCTGTAATCGAATCTGAACAGGTTCCATCATTAACCGATACCAGTGTTAAAGTTTGGTTGGAAGTCGCATTTGAAATTGTAACTATTGCCAAACCTGCTCCTGAAAGTGTAATGGATAAATCCGCCCCTCCATTTATTTTGTAGGTTACCAAAGCATTACTTGTTCCCGTCAAATTAAAAACGACATCTTCTTCGGCACAAATAGAGCTGTTGGGTGTTGAAACTGATACTACTGGCAGCGGGTTTACTTCAATTGTTGCTCTGTCAGATTCAAAACTACAGGAAACAGGGTTTGTGGCTCCCCAGTTATTTTCATTTGCTGCATTTGAAGATGAAACCGTTGCTACCCGGTAAACATAGTATGTTCCCGGGGTGTTAAACGGTGAACCCGAGGGTGTGTAATTTTGACCTGTTGCACCGGAAATAAGTAAACCTGTATTTGTTGGTGAGTTGCTGTAATACCATTGCCATGTTGTAGTTATACCGGAAGGTAAGTCAAGATTATTTGCCTTTAAGTTTTCTGCCGAGATTTGAACAGCAGGACTTCCTTCACAAAAAGTTTGGTTTGTCCCACTGGTAAGTACATTATTCTCAATTTTATATAAATTCTGAAATGCAACTTCATTTTGACCACCATTTTCATAATATTCATAAACCACCTGAGCATTATTAGTTGTCAACGGGAGTAAAACATTATTATAATTTGTTGGTGCCTGATTCACCCATCTGTCAAATACTTTTATTCCATCAACAAACAAACGGATTCCATCGTCAGCTCTTAGGTTTACAAGGTAACAACCGGATAGTGAAGTAGTCATTCGATAACGCACAGAAAATGTTTCTGTATAAACTGAGCGGTTATCTAAATTTGAATTTATGCCAAAACAAAACGTGTTACTACCAAATACCTGCAAAAAAGTTTGAGTTTCATTATAGGTTCCATAGTAAGTATCAAAATCAGTTCCATCGTAAACATGGCCAACCCATGTATCGTTGCCCGAGATGGTTTGATCATATGGTGAAACAGCAGGGAAAGTTGCTGTTACCTGCGTTCTTAAACTTTCACAATTTTGAGCATTTACAATAGCAACCCAATAGTTTGTTGTTGCATTTAGTGTTGGCGTATCAAAAGTATTGTCGGTGCTGCCCGAACTCGTTTTAAGTGGAGTTCCGCCAGATGCGACATCATACCACACATAATTCTCAACCCCTGTAGCACCCGATGCTGAAAGCGTTGCAATTGAACCGATACATACTGAACTTCCGGTAACGGTTGGGGCTGAAGGAATTGGATTAACTGCTAAAGTCCCGTTGGCAGTTGCCTCAGAACAGTTTGTTGGCGTACCGGTGGTTGTAACCGAGAAGTTAAAAGTCCCTGAAACAGCTGGAGTACCGCTAATAGTAAAAGTATGGCTTGTACTGTTGTAACTGCCCGAAACACCTGCAGGTAAACCAGTAACACTTGCACCGGTTGCATCTCCTCCAATTGTATATCCTATATTTGTTATTGATTCATTTTCACAAATTATTTGTGCAGAATTTGCCGTGTTTAATGTTAGAGTTGCATTTGCACATGACGGGATCATTTTTACATTATAGTCTTCAGTTTCGCCATAAACATATCCCAAACACGGATCCATTGAAGAGGTATTATAGGATTCTCTTACGCGCAATCTTGTCGTACCAAGAACAGCATTTGTTGGGACAGTGAAATTTATAGTACCTGTTGAATTCCCGGCAAGAGTTACATTTCCAAGTTTTTCAGAAACAGTAAATGATCCACTTTGGTCAAAATCAATCCAAACAGATATATTATTTCCTGTAGAATAAGTTCCCGAACCTACTGTAATTGTATATGTATTTCCTAATGTTAAATCGGTTGATAATGTGCTGTAATAATTATAATAGGGCGAAGAAGATCCTGTTGTAATGTTATTTATTGCGTCAAGCTGTACCCGTGAAATAAAATCTCCTTCGCCCGTTCCTGTTGAATATGTAGGAATACAATAGCTTATATCTTCGGTCGTGAACGACCATATTGAACATCCGCTTGCTGCGCCATAGCTATTGTACGGAACTATCTTCCAATAATAATCTGTCAAAAAACCAAGACTTGATGCTGGTGTGTAAGTCGTTACATTACCTAAATCAACTCCATTTAAAATATTTGTAGCCGAGGCATCGGTACCTAAATAAATACGGTAGCCTGTTGCTCCAAAAGATGAATTCCATGTTAATGAGGAATTAACTGAAACAGCTGTTGCACTATTAGCGGGAGTAATTGACGTTGTACATAAAGGTGGTGTTGTTGGAATATACTCCTTAAAACTTATTGCCGTCATAGAAGCACGTGCTGTTCCACTTAAATTTACAGATGAAACATCAGTTATAGTAGAAGTAGGAATACTGCGGTTAGCTACAGAATTTCTGATTCCCTGATCATTTGCAGTTCCTGAAGTATTGTATGATCCTGTTTGTTCTGTAGCCCCACTGGACCAATTGGTTGCATAGCTGCTTATAGTTCGAGCAGTTGTGCTTCCAATTCTAACTGTACTAATAATTTCAATTGCCTGATCATTAGCGTTTACCGACAATCCTGTTGCAAACTGAAAAGGATCAACAGAAGTTGTTCCACTATTGTAATTTTGTGAGTTGGTTATTGGGGTTGTTTGATCTACTCCATCAAATACCGCAACAAACACATCAGTCATTGAAGTTGTACCACCACTAACAGCAACTGATAAAGTTGTATTGGAAGCTGCATCAAGTTTTGCCTCGTTGAAATAATAAATTTGTGTGTGTTGTATATTATTCCCTGAAATATCACCTACTGAACCAGTAGGTGATTGGCCTCCATAAGTAAGTGTAACGGTTCTGGTATTTGCTGATGTTGTAGAAGAAGCAACTGCAACAATCAGGATACGGTTACTATTGCTTCCTGCCGGAACCGTGTAGCCAATTGTTTGTGCTGAAGTAGAGGTGCCATGATATTCATTTGTCCAGTTACTCAAGGTGTTTATTTGGGCGTTTGTATTTTTATATCCGAGTAAAAAGAGACAGACTATAAATATAAAAAACTGTGGTTTTTCTATCTTTAAAAATCTCAATTTCAGTTGTGGATGAAGTCCATTAACAGAGTTAATCCATAACATAGGATTTAAAATCTTATATTTAAGTAATTTAATCAAACAGCAATAATAAAATTTTCCCTTAAAGCGTCTTTTAGAATGTTAAAAAAACACTTAAAAAAGACTTTCTGTTCATTCCTTATCCCATCAATTTTATAACGGGTGCAAATATAAAAACATCATTCTTTTTCAAGGAGATATAAAATTTTACATTGCATTTATTCCCACAATGGGAAAACAAATATACTTATTGGGAATAAATATTTTTGCATCTTTTTATGCGCTTTTGTAATTTATGTATTGTTAAAAAAGAACAGCACATTTTATTAAAAATAAAATGTGCTGTTCTTAAAAAGTAATATTTTCTGAAAGACTGTTAAATATCTATCATTAATTATAAAAATTTTGAGCTTCTCTGCATATTAATACAACACAATATACTCAAAGCACCAGTAATTATTCTGAAAAATCCTTGCCTCTTTTCTTTAGTTTTTCCACATCATTCACAGTAAATTCTCCATAAAATGATACTACAAACTGCAGCTGTCTTTCGTCTTCATTTCGAACAAAAACATGACACTCCTGAAATTTCTTTTTACCTCCCATCAACCATATCTCAGCATCCGAATCTTCGTCATCGTCTTCAAACTTATGATAGGACATTTTTGGCAAAAACCCTTTTGCCTTTTCAAGAAATTCATAACCTGACAAATCACCTTTTTCGGGATTGTATGACATAAAACGGATTTGATTTAAATCACCGGTAACATTTTTGTCGTCACCATTTTCGCCTAAATCAATATCAACCACGTCAATCATATTCTTTGAAAAAGTAAAACTTGTAATAGCATCGTTATTTGAAAATGCATCATACATTTTATCTGATTTGCTTTGTGCCCCCGAAATGTGTGTTAAAAATAACAGCACTGCTGTTAAAACTGTTGTTATTGTTTTCATTGTCTTTTGTTATTAATTGATTTCGCTGCCGGTTATATTACTCTTCCTTCATTGTTAACCCTTCAGGTTTCATAATCCAGGTTTTGCCAACCATATCACCATCCCAGGTATTCGAAACGTTTTCAATATCATCAATTATTCTTTCGAGACCGTTGCTTAAAAAAACTGCTTTTCCCTGGGGCACTTTTACAGTAATATCAACATCCTGGCCACGGTATTTTTCATCTTCACCGAGAATAAACCACGGGTCGAAAACAACAGTTGAATCTTTCACATCAAAACGATAAGTGATTTTTTCTATTATTTCTTTAGCGGTTTCGCGAGTTTTCCCGCGCGATGATTTTTTTATCAGGATAGTAAAATCATCGTTTCCGGATCTTTCAACATCCAATGATACATTTCCAAGTAAAACTTCTTCTCCATCAACCATAGCCATTTTAACATTGTCAATCTCAAAGTCCATTTTTGCATAATTTTCGTATTTATCTTCCCCAAGTTTCAGTATTAAGGTTTGACAGGAATCGCAGGAAATGGTTTTTGTTTCGGTTACCGAAGACTGATTTTTATAATTTCCCAACTGTCCGATTGAAACCCCAATTAAAGAAACAAGCGCAATTAACCAAATACCGACCATCGTTAAACCTATTGCAGTGTTGTTGGTTTTATACCTGAAAACCAATTTAGTACCAATAAAAAGCATAGCGAGTAACGGAATTCCGGCCAGAAGTCCAACCGCAATCATTCCAAAAGTTACAGTACCAGGTGCTACAAAATGATTTAAAAAACCGGGCACCTGAACTTCAGGACTCCAAATTAATGGCCAACCCTGAACAAATGAATGGCCAATTACCATTGAAGAAATAAATCCGAGTAAACCTATGAAACCCGAGATAATGAGAAAAACGCCTATAATTATTACGAAAACCTTTAATAATACTTTAAAAAAGTTGTAGGTAACATCACCGGCGGCATCAACCGATTTTCTTCCTTTTGAATAAGTATCAGATTCTTTAAACTTTTTGTAGCTTTCTTTCATTTCGCTTACTTCTTCCTTTATCGATTTTTCGATATTTTTCACCGTAGCTTCCTGGCCTCTCATTTCGAGCCGCTGCGCAGTATTTTTTGCTTTTGGAACTGCAATCCAAAGAATGATATATGCCAGAAAACCTGCTCCGGATGTGGCAAATAATAACACTACAAAAATTATCCGCAGAATGACGGGATCCATATTAAAATAGGCCCCAAGTCCACCGCAAACCCCGCCGATTACGCGATGATCGGGATCGCGGTAAAGCCTGCGTTTGCGTTTTGCTTCTTCAGTTGGCTGATATACTTCTTCTTTCTCTTCATCATCAACAAAATCTTCAGGAGTTCCCATTATCTCAATGGCCACATTTACCATTTCAATAGAAACTACTCTCTGATCATTTGTAGCTTTTTCAATAAATATTTCAGCAATTCTGGCCTCAATGTCGGTTAGAATTTCTTTTCCTTCTTCACTTGAACCAAAATGAGTTTTCAAGTTAATCAGGTATTTCTGCAGTACTTCGTATGCATCTTCTTCGATGTGAAAAACTGTACCGCTGATATTTATGGTGAATGTCTTTTTCATTTCGCTTTATTTTTTGAAATTGATTTCTGTTTAATCTAAGTTAAAGTTAAATATTATTGTTCCTCACTTTGGCCACTGCTTCAACTAATTCACTCCATGATTCTTCCAACTCACCGAGAAATTTCCGACCACTTTCAGTCAACTCGTAATATTTGCGGGGTGGACCCTGGGTTGATTCTTCCCATCGATATGCTAAAAATCCGGTATTTTTTAACCGTGTCAACAAAGGATAGAGTGTACCTTCAACTACTATCATTTTGGCCTCCTTAAGCCCCTGTATGATATCGCTTGCATAGAGAGGTTTTCCGTCAAGAACAAGCAGAATGCAATATTCTAAAACTCCCTTCCTCATCTGTGCTTTTGCATTTTCTATTTTCATCGCAGTATTTTTTCTGGTTTTTTAATTTTATTTATTCTCACTCTCAACAAAGAATGCAGTTGGTTTAGTTTTGCCAAACCTTGCTGTTCGTCATCCAATTTTCGAGCGCCAAAGGTCGTTCAGTTTCAATGACAGTTGTAAACAATTTGTCGTTTTTCATCCAATTTTCAATCTGTAAACCGGGTTCCACTTCCTGAAAAACTACCGGTTTGAAATAGGTATTGTTTTTCATCCAATCTTCAACCACTAAATTGGCATCATATTCATTTTCATAAATATAATTTGCCATGGTGGTTTTTGTTTCTGTTGTTTTAACATCCGATTTTTTTGAAGTCTCAACCATTGCCAACGCAATTTGGTTAAAACTGCTGTTGGTTAAAAGTGTTTTCCAAAAATCCTGTGCTGCTACCGTAAAACTGATAAGTACAAAACTTACGATTACGGCTCCTGTGCGTAAAGCTGTTTTCTGAACATTGTTTTTTGTTTTCATGGCTTTGTTTGTTTTCATGATTTTGTTTTCTGTTTGTTTTTGTTTTCCTCTTTCGTTGTTTTCTGTTTCTGTTTTCTGTTTTTTAATTCGAAAGAGAATTTATATATTCTTGTTTCGTTTTTAAGACGCTACTTGTTTTTAAATGTTACAACTTGTAAAGAACTTTTTTTAATCTGCTACCTTAACTTGCATTGTTATTGGTATTGCAAATATATGTATTTATTTCAGTACTATGCAACACAAAGTACCATATTTTTTAAATTATTTTTTTGAATAACTAATAAAAAGTTGATACAATGGTGTTTAATGATCAATATTTTGAATAATCTATCTCATAAAAATTAAGAAATACTACATTATATCATTTTAAGACGAGAATACTGAGCTAAAATCCTCTGTGTATTTTTTATTGTGAGTGATAGAAATTATCTGAATTTTGTTCTTTTAGGCTACATTATCAGCGAGCTATTAGTTTGGGGTTAAAATGTAAAATCAAGTATTTTATTAATTAATGGGATTCTATGTCTAACACCAAATGTATTTCCACCTCACTGCAGTGTTTCCCGGTAGCCCGGAAACGGGGAAACAGAAATGCTGACCTCTGTTTTCAACTCATCACAGATTTGTCGGGTTATGAATTTTGAAGCCCTGTTTTTAAATTCTACCGCTGTGAAAGTCGCAATACCATGCCTCCCTTCATTTAATCTGCATACGAATATGCACACCAAAGTGGTTTGCCAATTATTAACAGGGGTCAAATTTAGAATCCTTTATGTATATCAATCGATACGACTTTGTTCAGATAAAGTCGATTGTTTTGCAGAAAGCTTCTTTTGCTCTGGAAAGGATCCGCAATATCTCAAATGATAAATGCTTAACGATAATAAACATATGCGGCAGCATTAAGGCTAGCCAATATTGGAAGGGGAAGTTTTACAAAAAACAAAAGCTATTAACAACCAAATCAATAGCTTTTGTTTTTATGGGAAGCT
>DAOPKR010000015.1:11332-54688 GCA_035391305.1 Draconibacterium sp. | reverse complement strand
CAAAAAACAAATGAATTGGTTGGTCAAACTAAAAACAATGCTAAATTTGTTCGCGGTTATTATAAACTGAATAATATGAAAACTATTATTTTTCTAATTCTTATGGTTGCTATATTGTCAGTTAACGCTCAAGAATATCATCCATTTCCTTCAGAGTATGCTAGATGGGTGTATCATTATAACATGGAGGGGTTAGATTATTATACTTTCTATTATTTAAATAGGGATACAATAATTAATCAAACAACTTATCATGTAATCAATAGAAAAAGACAGCAGAACCGACAAGGGGAGTTATATATTCTTGAAGACATATATTTCAGGGAAGAAGATAAAAGAATTTACTTCATTAACACGCTTGATAAAGAAAAGGAAATATTAACCTACGATTTCAATATAGCTGTTGGGGACACTTTCTATCTTGAATCTTTTGATACTCTTGTGGTAAAAGATGAAAATTTTGAAGATGGAAGAAGGGAATTATTGTTAGAATGTTTAAATGTTGATTATTTAGGTGTAAAACTATTTGACGTTTGGATTGAAGGAATTGGTAGCAGAATTGACTTTGAGAAACCAAATGTTTATTCTTCATTAATGTGCTTTAAAGGAGACAATGAACAATCTAATAGTTGTGGTGTATTTGATGAAGTATTAGCACTTGATAAATCAAACATTGTGCAATCAAAACATTTAATTTATCCAAATCCTACGTTTGACAATCTGTATTTTCAAACTGACTATTCAAAATACAAACAATTCAAAATATTTGACTTAAATGCGAAATTGATAAAATCTGGAATAATTGACAAGAATAATACGGACGTTTCTAATCTTCCAAATGGAATTTATGTAATTCAGTTTATTGGCGATGAAGTAACACTTACTGACAAATTTGAAAAAACAAACAAACGCTAATATATGTGTGGATCAACGGCGGATTTAAACAACACCCTCTTTACCCTAATCAGCAAAAAAAATAGAAATGATGAAATTTTACCCAACTCTATTTTACAGAATAAATAAATTGGTTGGTCAAACTAAAAACAATGCTAAATTTGTTCGCGTTATGCAATAAAGACAGACCAGAATTAATATACAAAATATTTTATGGCTAATAATGTTGGAAAAATTATACAGGTAATCGGGCCTGTGGTTGACGTAAGTTTTGATAAGGAAGGTGGAGCTTTTCCTGCTATAAACGATGCACTTGAAGTTATCCGTGAAGGGAAGGAAAATTTGGTTATTGAATGCCAGCAGCACCTTGGCGAAAATACCGTTCGCTGTATCGCAATGGATGCCACCGATGGTTTACGGCGTGGTTTAAAAGTTCAGGCAATGGGATCGCCAATCATAATGCCAAAAGGTGAAGCAGCGTTAGGCCGTTTATTAAATGTAATAGGCAATTCGATAGACGGAATGGAGGATTTGCCAAAAAAAGGTTTGAATATTCATAATGAACCACCAAAATACGAAGATTTAACTACCGAAAGTGAAGTATTATACACAGGTATTAAAGTTATCGACCTGATTGAACCTTACGCAAAAGGTGGAAAAATCGGGTTGTTTGGTGGAGCCGGTGTAGGTAAAACAGTTTTGATCCAGGAGTTAATTAATAACATTGCACTTGCTCACAGCGGGCTTTCAGTTTTTGCCGGGGTAGGAGAGCGTACCCGCGAAGGAAATGACCTTCTGCGCGAGATGATTGAAGCCAACATTGTTGATTACGGCGAAGAATTTAAACATTCGATGGAGCAGGGAAACTGGGACCTTTCGAAAGTGGATAAAGAAAAAGTAAAGAACTCGAAATTGGCGATGGTTTTTGGGCAAATGAACGAACCGCCCGGAGCCCGCGCCCGCGTTGCACTTTCAGGATTAACTATAGCCGAAAGTTTACGTGACGGCGACAGTTCATCAGAAAGCGGCCGCGACATTCTGTTCTTTGTTGACAATGTTTTCCGTTTTACACAAGCTGGTTCCGAAGTTTCGGCACTTCTCGGAAGGATGCCATCAGCGGTGGGTTATCAACCAACTTTGGCTTCTGAAATGGGATTTATGCAAGAGCGGATTGCCTCAACAAAACGGGGGTCAATTACTTCGGTTCAGGCAGTTTATGTACCTGCTGATGACCTTACCGACCCAGCACCTGCTACAACTTTCTCGCATCTTGATGCCAAAACGGTACTTAGCCGCAAAATATCGGAGTTGGGTATTTATCCTGCTGTTGATCCTCTGGATTCGACTTCAAGGATTTTAACACCTGAAATCGTTGGCGACGAACATTACAATTGCGCACAGGATGTAATTATGTTGCTGCAACGGTATATTGAATTACAGGACATTATTGCAATACTCGGTATGGACGAGCTTTCCGAAGAAGACAAATTGGTTGTACACCGGGCACGCCGTGTGCAGCGTTTCTTGTCGCAACCGTTTTTTGTAGCATCACAATTTACAGGGCTTGAAGGGAAATTGGTTTCAATTGAAGATACAATCAAAGGGTTCAGGATGATTATGAACGGCGAAGTTGACCAATATCCTGAGGCTGCATTTAACCTTGTGGGTACCATTGAAGAAGCAATTGCAAAAGGCGAAAAAATGTTGTCTGAAAATTAGTAAAGTATTCAAATTCAATGTATTTAGAGATAATCACACCCGATAGTAAAATTTTTGAAGGAGAAGTAAGTTTGGTTCAGGTTCCAGGGAGCAAAGGTATGTTTACAATTCTTAAAAATCATGCGCCCATAATTTCTACCCTCGAAAAGGGGACAATTAAAGTTGAAGATATTTCAGGGAAGGAATACGAATTTAATGTTGGGGGCGGTGTAATCGAAAATTCAGCGAACAAGGTAATCGTTCTTGTAGAATCGGTTTAGAAAAAATATTTACCTCGAAATAACCCTCGAAGATTTATCTCTTCGGGGTTTTTAATTTATACATGAAGGTTAAAATACTGATAATAAGATTAAGTTCAATTGGAGATATCGTGTTGACATCACTGGTTGTTCGCTGTCTGAAAAGTCAGCTTGAAAATGCCGAAATTCATTTTGTAACCAAACAGCAATTTGTATGTATTTTAAAATCAAATCCTTATATAGATAAAATACATGTGTTCGAAGACAATCTCGGTGACCTTATTAATGAGCTTGCCCCCGAAAAATTTAATTTTATTATCGATCTGCACCATAACTTCAGAAGTGGGCGGATAAAACGAAATATTAAAGCAAAAGCATTTTCTGTTAATAAACTGAACTTGCAGAAAATGCTGCTCATCAACTTTAAAATCCACCGGCTTCCCAACAAACACATTGTTGACAGGTATCTTGAAACTGTTGCTCCTCTTCAGATTAAAAATGATGGTAAAGGCCTTGATTTTTTTATTCCTGAAAAAGAACAGTTTGTTATCAATGATTTGCCTGGACCATTCCAAAAAGGTTATGTGGCTTTTGTAATTGCCGGAACTTATGCCACAAAAAAGTTACCGGTTGAAAAGATTTCTGAAATTTGCCGGAAAACCAACTATCCTGTTATTCTGCTTGGCGGAAAAAAGGAGTTTGACGAAGGTGAAAAAGTACTTTCGCAATCAAAAGGAAACGTGCTGAATTATGCCGGCAAAATAAGCTTAAATAAATCGGCTTCTCTTGTTCGCGATGCAAAAGTGGTTTTAACAAATGATACCGGATTGATGCACATTGCTGCGGCTTTTCAAAAAAAGATACTTTCGTTTTGGGGAAATACAGTTGCCGATTTTGGAATGGAACCTTACCAACCTCACCCCGCTTCCATGCGTCTTGAAGTGGAAAACCTGAAATGCCGCCCCTGTTCAAAGCTCGGCTTTCAGAAATGCCCGAAGAAACATTTTAGGTGCATGAATGAAATTCGGATTGAAGATGCCGTGAAATGGATAGATAAGAATTGGTAACACGGGGTCGGAAGTTTCCAACTTCCCAATGAAACTGTGGTTAAAAACTGTATTACCCAAAAGCTTTTCCAAGCCTTTCAAGCGCTTCGGCCAAAACACTTCGCGGACAACCAATATTAATGCGCAGCCAGCCATCGCCACCGGTTCCAAATCGCCCTCCATCATTTAACCCAACTTTTGCCTTTTCAATGGTGAATTTCATCAATTCTGCATTTTTCATTCCGTATTCCCTGAAATCGAGCCAGATTAAATACGTGGCTTCGGGTTTCATCACCTTTACTTTCGGAAGTTTGGTTTTGAAAAAGTTTTCCAGCAACTTATAGTTTTCCTGCAAATAAACCATCATCTGGTTCAGCCATTCATCACCGTGGGTGTATGCAGCTTCCATGGCAACGGATCCGAAAATATTTCCCATGTATAAATGAGCTACTCCAATTGCCCTTTCGTAACGCGCAAATTTTGTTTTGTTCGGAATGATAACTATTGATGATGCGAAGCCGGCAACATTAAAAGTTTTGCTGGGTGCCATTGATACCATGCAGTTTTGCGCGATTTCGTCAGAAAGGCTTGCAAATGGAATATGTTTGTGTCCATTAAAAATTAAATCAGAATGAATTTCATCTGAAATAATCATGATTTTATTTTCAAGACAGATGTGTGCAAGTTCAGTTAATTCTTCTTTTGAAAACACTGTTCCTCCCGGATTCTGAGGATTGCACAAAAGCAACAGTTTTGTTTTTTTGTCGATTTTTGCCTTTAAATCTTCAAAATCAAAAGTATAACGGCCATTTTCAATTTTCAGCGGGTTTTCAATCAATTTCCGTTTTGTTCCTTTCACACAGTCAAAAAACGGAAAGTAAACCGGTGGCTGAACAATAACACTGTCTCCGGGTTTTGAGAATGCTTCAATACCAAAGGTCAATCCGGCCACAACACCCGGACTGAAAGAAATCCACTCTTTCTGAATATCCCAGTTGTGACGGCGTTTCATCCATCCTGTAATTGAATTGTAGTATGAATCACCCCGAAAAGTGTAACCATAAATTTCATGTTCAGCACGCTTTTTTACAGCATCAACTATAAAATCAGGGGTTTTAAAATCCATGTCGGCAACCCATAATGGCAAAACATCTTTACTGCCAAAAAACCTTTCAAGTGCATCGTATTTAATACTGTTGGTCCCTTCACGAAGAACTATTTCATCGAAGTTATATTTTTTCATTTGTTGTTACTGATTTTTATTAATTGTCATTCCGAACCTTGCTTTTATTGTTGGGAAATTTGGTTTTGTGCGATTTTGGTTGAACCTTGTTTTAAATGGCACATTTTTGTTTACATTTCAATTTTCCGAAGATAATTCAAATTTCCTTCCTGTTCGACTTTTAAAATGAAACTGAAACGATTCAGATTCAGACAAAGTTCAAAATCTGTTTGCGGAGACCAGCTTTGTTTTTCAGCTTCAAAAAATCGTGCACCCGAACCTTTGCGAATTATTTCAACCATTTCATCAAAATCATTTGGCTTGTTTTCCAACTCATTTTTAATCCATTCGGCACATAAAGTATCTTCGTCGGTTGGATATTCGCAGGCATAACCCATACACACAAGAGAAACAGTTTTCGGTTGTTTTTGCCTGATATATTTTACTATTGCACCTGCATTTACAAAGCTTCCTGTAATAATTTCACCTGCATTTTTTGCGTTGGCAATTCCCTGTGTGCCCGAACTTGTGGTGTGCACAATCGTTTTTCCTGTTAAATCACCACTTAACAAATGCGATGGGGAATTGCCAAAATCAAATCCGGGTGGTTTTTGTTCGTTTCGTTCTCCAATCAACACATAATCAGGGTTTTTATGCTTAATCTCATAAGCTTGCTGTATGTCTCCAATAGGAAAAATTTTTAATGTACCACAACCAAAAGCATAACATGCAGTTGAAAATGCCCTGAAAACATCAATAATTACAGTTAAGCCACTTGCATCTTTCGCTCCATCAAGTAATTGCAGAATTCGTATTTCCATAAAAAAAGTTTGTGCAAAGTAAAAAAAAATAACTTAACATATAGAATAGTATTTTGGCACTATATTTGTTAATTAAAATTTATTATTTGTAAAATGCAGTAAATAAGCAATATACATTAATTCGCTCGTGGTAAGTTTAACGTTCACGTAAACTTTACAATTACTTTATAAATTATTAACACATGTTATACAGCATAAAAATTAAAAACAATTTATGTTTGTACTGTCATTTTAGTTAAACCTTAAAAATATTTAAAATGAAAACAATTAAATTGTTATTAACAGTAACAGCAGTAGCGATTGCAGCAATTGTAACTGCAGTAGAAAAGCCGAAAATGAATGTAATCCTGCTAAATGCCGATCAGGCAATTGTGTCGGTTACAAATGAAAAACCAGCTCTTTTCGAAATGAGCATTGAAACAAACAAAGGTGATTTGATTTATTACAAACAAACCACCAAAGCTTCAACAGAATATAAAAAGACCTATGATTTTGCCAATCTTCAGAACGGTTTGTATGTTTTAAAACTGAAAGTTAATGATACAAGTGTATTGCGGGAATTCGAAGTAAGCAACAATAAAATTTATGTTGGAGATTCAAAAATGAAGTATGATCCTTACTTTTCTTTCAAAGACGACATTTTAAAATTTTCGTACCTGAATTTTGATCAGGAGAGTTTCAATATGTCAATTTATAATGAAGATGAACTTTTAGTAAATAAAAGAATAGGGAAGGATTTTGCAATTCAGAAAGGTTTTAATCTTTCGAAACTTGAAAAAGGAAATTACAAAGTTGTTTTAAGCAGCTTAAATAACGAGTATGTTTATAGCTTGGAAAAATAGATTAGAAAAAGGTAAAATGACAAAAAGCTCTGCAAATGCAGGGCTTTTTTTGTATAGCATAACCAGTGAATAAGAAATTGGAACTTATTTATAAAATATAGTTGTTCATGCCAATTTCCAGTATTGGATATGGTTTCCGGCAAATATAATTCACATTAAACCATTTTGGCTTTAAACTATTTAAACGATATATTGTCAAAGGCACTGTTTTTAAACAAATACAATATTTTCAACAGTGCAAATAAAAATCGAAAATCTCAACAAAGTTTACAAAGGAGGCAGTTACGCCATAAAAAACCTAAACCTTGAGATTCCAAACGGAATGTTTGGTTTGCTTGGTCCAAACGGCGCCGGAAAGTCAACTTTAATGCGCATACTCGTAACGCTTATGAAACCAAGCAGCGGCAGGGTTTTGGTAAACGATTTGGATCTGGCAAAGAACAGACGCGAGATCCGCTCAATGCTGGGTTACTTACCACAGGATTTCAGTTTTTTTTCGAAATTGAAAACCTACGAATTTTTAGATTACGCAGCGCGTTTGGCCGGAATGAAAAACTCTGCAAAGCGCCGTACGGCAGTGGAACAGATGCTCGAAGAAGTTGGTTTATTTGAAGCCCGCGACCGGAATGCAAATAAACTTTCGGGTGGTATGAAACGACGTTTGGGAATTGCGCAGGCATTAATTAACGACCCAAAAATAATCATCGTTGACGAACCCACTACCGGACTTGATCCGGAGGAACGTATCCGTTTCAGGAATCTGCTTTCAACCATCAGCACCCGTGACGTAATTATCATCCTCTCAACTCATATTGTTGGTGACATATCAAGCACCTGCGATAATATGGCGCTTTTGAATACGGGAAAACTTGCATTTGCCGGCTCGCCCGAACAATTGGTTAAAGAAGCCGAAGGTTTTGTTTGGCTGATTAAGGCTACTGAAAAGGAATATCTCGAAATAAATGAAAAATACCCTGTGATTTCAACAATACCGATTGACGGAGGATGGGAAGTGCAGGTAGTTACTGCCGATATTAATGGATATTACGGAGAACAGATTGCTCCGAATCTTGAACATGCTTATGTTCATTTTATGGAGAATAAACTAAATCAATGGTCAAAAGTTTAACTCAATTATAAATCGAAAATGATTTCAATTCATAACATAATTTCCATTTCAAAGTATGAGCGTAAAACGCTTTTACGGAGTTGGTTTTTCAGAATTTTCAGCATCTTGTCGTTATTCGTTCTTTTTGGGATGAATTTTGGGATGGTTATTGAAGGCGGTGGTGGCGATGGTTGGGCAATAAAAGCAATCCCAAGTGCAATCCCATATTTTAACCTGTTGATATTGAACGTGGCGCAGGCAATAATTGCTGTTTTTCTTGCATCCGACTTTTTAAAACGCGACAAAAAGCTCGATACAACCGAGGTAATTTATATGCGTTCGATGACCAATGGCGAGTACGTAATTGGTAAAACCTGGGGAAACCTTCAGGTTTTTCTGGTTCTCAATGTAATGGTTGTAATTCTTGCACTTATTTTTAATTTACTGGCAAAAGGTACTTCTGTGAGTTGGGTGTCATATGGTATTTATTTGCTTGCCATTAGTGTCCCAACTCTGATTTTTATTATGGGTTTGTCGTTTTTGATGATGAGTGTAATCCGTAACCAGGCAATTACATTTGTTTTGATTTTAGGTTATATCGGGATCACGCTTTTTCTTCTGCAGGCAAAATTCTATTATATTTTTGATTACATGGCTTTCAATATTCCAATGCTCAACTCCGATATTGTTGGGTTCGGAAATCTTGAAACCATATTGATACACCGCGGAATTTACCTTTCGCTTGGACTTGGTTTTATTTTTGCCACCATTTTCCTGCTGAAAAGGTTGCCGCAATCAGAATCTACAACCTGGATTTCACTATTTCTAAGCATAGTTTTTGTTGCCGCCGGAGGTTATCTTGCTTACAACCACATAAATAAATTCAAGCTGAAAGAAAGATTCAGGACAGAAGTTGTTGAATTGAACAATAAATATGTTGGGATAAAAACACCTTCAACAATATCTCAATCAATATCAGTTGAACACAAACCGGAATCAATTGAAGTCACTTCGGCAATGACATTAAAAAATGAAACGGCCAATCCGCTGCAGCAATTGATTTTCAGTTTGAATGATGGTTTACAGATTTCAAGTTTCAAACTAAACGGAACTGAAACACCGTTTTTGCGCGAGAAACACCTTGTAATCGTTTCAGATAAAGTGGAATTAAAACCGGGAGAAGAGATAAAAGCAGAATTTACCTATGCCGGGAAAATAAATGAAGCACTTTGTTATCTCGATATCGATGAGGAAGTTATGCAGGAAAAGTATGGTAAATTTGTCCTCAATGTCGATAAAAGATTTGCATTCATCACACCTGATTATTTGCTCTTAACTCCCGAGGCCAACTGGTATCCAAAAACCGGGGTTACATTTAGTACCGAAAACATTGGCTGGTACCAGCCCCAGTTTATTAATTTTAACCTCGAAGTAAAAACCACCAAAGGATTACAGGCCGTCTCCCAGGGAAATGTAAAGGAAATTTCGGAAGGCCGGTTTACTTTTGAAAACAGTCACGCTTTAACGCAGATAACACTGGCAGTTGGAAAATACAAACAAAAAACAATTAAGGGCAAAAACACCGAATTTGGACTTTGGTACATTGACGGCCACGACTATTTTACAGAATCTTTTAAAGAAATAAATGATACGCTTGCAAATGTTGTAAGCGAACAATTTGAAGATTTCAAACGGACGTACAAACTCAATTATGCCAGCGACAAACTTTCGCTTGTAGAAGTCCCCGCGCAATTCAAAACCTTTAAACGCAGTTGGGCATCAACGCAGGAATATGTTCAACCCGAACAGGTTCTTATTCCTGAAAAAGGTTTTATGATAAGAAATGCCGATTTTGAAGCGCAAAAGAAAAATCAGCAACGCTGGAACCGCGATGATAATTTAACGCCACAGGATTTGGAATTACGCGTTTTGAACGATTTTTTAAGAACGTTCACTTCGGAACAGGAACGTGACTGGCGCGGCGGGCCGGGCGGTGGAACGCAGGTTGTTACCTTAAACCCGTATTTTATTTTCCCGTTGTTATACAATTTTCAAAATAATATTCAATCCGATCAGTGGCCGATTACAAACCGCATTTTTGAAGCTTATCTCAAAAACCAGGTAACCGATATGCGTTCTGTTTTCATGAGCAATATGCAGGGCCAAAGCCCGGATGAGCTTGCAAATATTGCGCTTCAGGACAGCACTTTTCAGGAAATACTGGCTGACCCAAATCAAAAGGGAATTATCGATAACGTTATAAAACTTAAAGGCGACGTGCTTTTTTCGATGATTGAATGGAAAGCAGGACAGGAAGAATTTCAGGCTTTTTTGAGGGGTTTGCTTAACGATTACACGCACAGGAATATCAGTTTCGAAGATTTTTCACAAAAAATATACGACAGGTTTAACCTTGAACTTATTCCGCTTATGGACGAATGGTTTAAAGCCAAAACATTACCGGGCTACCTGTTTTCGGGAATAAAAGCTGTAAAAGTAAAATCGGAAGATAAAATGCAAACAATGGTAACTTTTAAAGTAACCAACTTTTCCGATACCGAAGGGCTTGTGAAAGTATCTTTCAGACTTGGCGGTGGCGGCGGCCCGGGTCGCGGGCGTGGCGGTGGCATGGGTGGCAGCGATATGATAAATAAGCTTGTTTATCTCGAACCGCATCAAAGCAAAGATTTAAGTTATTTGCTTAACGTCGATCCGAGAATGATAATATTGAATACCCTGACTTCCAAAAATATTCCGCAAACAATGATGACATTTTTCAGGGATATTGAAGAAGACACAAAAGCAACTCCGGTTGAAAGTGAAACAATTTCGGAAACCCCGGTACTGATGGCATTGCCAAACGAAATTATTGTTGACAATGAAGATCCGCAATTCAGCATAACAGAAATTGAAAATGTTAGTTTACTCGAAAAATGGATTTTGAAAGAAAAGCCAAATGCCAGCAGATACTCAGGAATGAATACATGGCGGCCACCATCAAGCTGGACATTGATTACCAACACCGATTTTTACGGAGAATATGTGCGTTCGGCGTATTACATAAAAGGTGGCACCGGCGATTTAAAAGCTGTTTGGAATGTTCCTTTGAAAAAGCCCGGTTATTATGACGTTTATTACCACATCTACAAAGCCCGCAGTTGGGGAAGAGGAGGTGACAATAACGATATTAACGGTGATTACAATTTTACCATTCACGGTGATGAGGGTGCCCAGGAATCAACACTCGATGGCAAAAATGCCGAGCCAGGCTGGAATCATCTGGGAACTTATTATTTTACTACTGATACAGCTTTGATTGAACTTTCAAATAAATCGGATGCAAAAAAACTGCTTTTTGCCGATGCAGTTAAATTGGTTGAACAATAAAATTCATACATAAATAATCTTATAAAAAATCGATAAAAAATGCAAAGAATTGTAATATTGGGAATGTTAATATTTCTTGGCATTTCGGGGTTACAGGCACAAGAAGTCTTAACCCTTGAAAAAGCCCTGAAAATTTCGGAAACAGGTAGCCCCGATCTTCAACAGTCACTACTAAATCTTGAACGGTCGCAAAAAAATCTTGAAGCTCAGCGGGCAGCTTTAAAATCACGTCTTTCACTTGACGTTACTCCGGTGAATTACAGCAATCAAAGAAGGTTTGATACACGAACTTCCGAATGGTACACAAACGAAAGCTGGACATCGAATGCCAGGTTTCTTATTTCACAACCCATTTTGCCAACCGATGGAACAATCTCGTTGTCAAATGATTTTGGATGGCAAAACAGCACCTCTGATGCGAATGATGTAACTTCAAAAAGATTCTATAACAATTTGTACTTAAACTTAAACCAACCTTTGTTTACCTACAACCGTTTAAAAATTCAATTGAAGGAACTTGAACTGAACCTTGAAAACGCAAATATCAGTTATGCCTTGCAGCGCCTGAACCTCGAAAAAAACGTAACCCAGTTTTTTTACAATGTTTTTATGGCACAGAAAAATTTGGAAATTGCCAGGGAAGAACTGGCAAATACCCAAAAAAGTTATGACATAATTAAAAATAAAGTAGATGCCGGTTTAGCTGCAAAAGAAGAATTTTACCAGGCTGAACTGAACCTTGCAACTTCAAAATCGACTTTGCAGAACAGTGAAGTAAATTTTGAAAATACAAAAGACCAGCTAAAACTTTATCTTGGAATGGATTTGTATGAAGATATAATTGTGCTTGCCGATATTGAAGCAAACCCTGTACAGGTAGATCTTGACAAAGCTATTGAAAACGGATTGGATTCAAGAATGGAACTGCGCCAAAGGGAAATTGACATTGAAACAAGCCAGTTTGCTATGATAGAAACCAAATCACTCAATGAATTCCGTGGCGATATGAATTTACGCTTTGGATTTTCGGGAGATAATGAAAATGTTGGACAGGTTTACAAATCTCCAACACGAAGCCCCTCTGTTAATATCGGATTTAATATTCCAATTTTCGACTGGGGCGAAAAGAAAGCACGAATTGCGGCACAGGAAGCTACAATTAAATCGCAGGAACTAAATTTATCGGAAGAGAAAAAGCAAATTATTATTGGCATCAGGCAGGTTTACCGTAACTTAAGGAACCAGCTAAACCAAATTGAAATTGCCAAGCAGAGTGATACAAATGCACAGTTAACCTACGAAATTAACCTCGAAAGATACCAAAACGGCGATCTCACCAGCATGGATTTAAACCTGTTTCAAACGCAGCTTTCGTCAAAAAAACTTGAGCTGGCGCAATCGCTGATTAACTACAAAATCGAACTTTTAAATTTGAAAATTCAGTCACTTTACGATTTTGAAACAGGTACACCAATATTACCTGCCGAGTTATATTTGAATAAAAACAACACAACTGATAAATAATTAAAAAATGAAGAATATTAAACTACTATTAATGATGGCAGCCATTGGAGTGGCTGCAATTTCCTGCAACAACCAACCGCAGTCTGAATCAACAGAACTGGCTGTTCCGGTTTCTATTGAAAATGTGAAAAAAAGCAGTATCAGCCAGTATATTAACACAACCGGCACTGCAATGGCAATTTATGAAACGGCTTTAACTTCTGAAGTTACAGGTGAGTATAATTTGCAAACAAACCCGGCAACCGGAAAACCGTTTAAATTGGGCGACAGGGTAAAAGAAGGTCAGGTTATTATTCGTTTTGAAGATAAAGAATATGTAAACGGCCTGGCAATTGACGCCAAAAAACTCAATCTCGACATTTCAAAAGACGAATACGAAAAGCAAAAATCGCTTTACGAAAAAGGAGGTGTCACTTTACGCGAACTTCGCAATTCAGAAGTTTCAAGAACAAGCGCCCAGTATGATTTCGAAAGTGCTGAAATAAGACTGGCAAAAATGAATGTCACAGCTCCGTTTTCAGGTGTTATTGTTGAATTGCCGTATTACACAAAAGGAACACGTGTAACTTCGGGCCAACCCATGGTAAGCCTGATGAGCTACGACAAAATGTATGTCGATATAAACCTTCCCGAAAAAAGCATTTCGGAAGTAAAACTTGGCCACGAAGCATTAATTACAAATTATACAATTGCTGAAGATACTTTGGTTGGGACAGTCAGCGAACTATCGCCAATGATTAGTTCCGAAACGCGCACTTTCAGCGGTAAATTGCTGATAAACAACCCTGATTTAAAATTACGCCCCGGAATGTTTGTGAAAGCCGACATTATTACCGCGAAGAAAGACAGTGTAATTGTGATCCCCAAAAATATAATCTTAACAGGAAACCGCGGCAAATATGTGTTTGTGGTTGAACGCAACAGCGCCGCCGATGACCGCCAGATTGTTACAGGCATCGAAAATAAAGATTATGTTGAAGTTTTGGAAGGTTTAAAAGTTAACGACAGACTAATAATTAAAGGATTTGAAACCCTGCGTGACAACTCGAAAGTGAAAATAATTCTTTAAGAATCGGGTAACTTAATTGATATGAACAAAATTAATAAGTATTGGCCTTTTACAACCCTTTTTCCCTTCAGGGGGAGAATTGCAACAAAATATGATTGCATGACATTTGGAGCAGCAACTTCGGTTAGAGGGCAGGAGTTTTTAAAAGCGGTACTTATCTGAAAATTAGTATTATGAAGAAATTAACACAATTTTCTGTCAATTACCCGGTAACAATAATGATGGTGGTTTTGGGGGTCATTCTCCTTGGCTATATTTCGTTTGATAAACTGGGTGTTGACCTTTTCCCTGACCTGAATTCGCCACGCATTTTTGTGGAAATTAAATCAGGCGAACGCCCACCCGAGGAAATGGAAAAACAATTTGTTGAGGGTATCGAGGCGCTTTCGATGCGTCAGTCGGGCGTTACACAGGTTACTTCGGTTTCAAAAGTCGGTTCGGCACAAATAACAGTTGAATATGCCTGGAACAAAGATATGGACGAAGCTTTTCTCGACCTTCAAAAATCGTTGAACACGCTAACCCAGAATTCAGAAATAGAGGAACTGAAAATTACCCAGCACGACCCGAATACTTCGCCGGTAATGATAATCGGATTAACGCATTCCGAAATTAAGGATATGAACGAAATCCGTAAAGTTGCCGAAAGTTATATCCGCAATGAACTGGTTCGTTTAGAGGGTGTTGCCGAAGTTGAACTTGCCGGGCAGGAGGAAAGTGAAGTTATAATTTCAACCGATATGTACAGGTTGGAAGCACAAAATCTTTCGCTCGACGAAGTAAGCACCCGTATTCAAAATTTTAACCGCAATGTTTCCGGAGGACGAATCAGCGAACTCGGCATGCAATACATTGTAAAAGGTGTGAGCATGTTGCGCGATAAGGAAGATTTTGAAAACCTGATAGTTGGATATAAAGCAACCCGTGTTGTTTCCGATGGGCAAACTTCTGTTGAAAGGGCTCCTATTTTTCTGAAAGACGTGGCAACTGTTTCTTATGGAAATAAGGAACCTGTAAATATTGTTCATGTAAATGGCGAACGTTGTGTTGGGCTTTCAATCTATAAAGAAACAAAATACAATACAGTAAAATCGGTTGAGCAAATAAAAGAGGCAATGGTAAACATTGAAAAAGCATTGCCGGGATATCATCTTATTCAGGTTACCAACCAGGGAAAATTTATCAGCGATGCAATTGGCGAAGTGCAGGATACAGCATTGATCGGGATTTTGCTTGCGGTAGTTATTTTATTTCTTTTCCTGCGCAGGATTGGTGTAACATTAATAGTAAGTGTCGCAATCCCGGTTTCGGTTATTGCCACATTCAATTTAATGTATTTCAACCATCTCACTATTAATATTATGACATTGGGGGGGCTCGCGCTTGGAGCGGGTATGCTCGTTGACAACGCAATTGTGGTTATGGAAAACATTTTCAGAAACCACGAAAACGGGATGAGCGTGCGCGATGCCGCAATCAACGGAACCGCCGAAGTTGGCGGGGCAATTACCGCATCAACTTTAACCACAATTGTTGTTTTTTTACCGATTGTTTATTTGCACGGTGCGTCAGGTGAATTGTTTAAAGACCAGGCCTGGACTGTTGCATTTTCCTTGATTTCATCGTTGTTTGTAGCCATTTTCCTTATCCCGATGTTATACCACAGAATTTACAGGAATAAAACGCTGAAACGAAAAGTTAAATCGGTGAAGGTTGGAAATTACGGACGATTTCTCGAAAGTGTCCTGAATTTTAAATGGCTTGTAATAATTGTTTCAACAGTGCTGGTTGCCGTCTCTGTTTTATTGATTCCGATGATCGGGACTGAATTTATGCCCAAAACTGAATCACGCGAATTTACAATTGAAATGAAATTGCAGGAAGGCACTGAATTGGAACGAACTGATGCTATGGTGAAAAATATTGAGGAGGTTTTAACCGATTATCTTGGAGAAAACCTCGAAACTATTTATTCACAGGCAGGACCTTCCACAGGAATTTCAGGCGACGAAAGCACAGTTTTTGAAGGCGAAAATACAGCAGAAATTATGGTCATCCTTAAAAAGGGATCTACTATTTCAACTGAATCCGTAATTGCATCAGTTGATAAATTGACATCGAATATCGAAGGCTTGGAAGTTGTGTTTAAACAGGAGCAAAGTTCGTTAAGCTCAATCCTTGGAACAAGTGAAGCGCCTTTGGTAGTTGAAGTGCGCGGTGAAGAACTTGATGAAATAGAATCGGTGGTAAATCAGGTTAAAGAGAAACTGACAGGAAATGAAAAACTCTTTAATATACAAACATCAATTGAAGACGGAGCGCCTGAAGTAGAAATTAAAGTTGACAGAATCAGGGCCGGAATGTACAATATTGACATAAATACGGTGGTCACCCAAATTCAGGATCAGCTGGAAGGAAAAACTGCCGGGCAGCTCGAACGTGATGGCGAAATGCGGGATATCACAATTAAAGTGCCCGAAAAAAGTCTCAATCAGGTTAATGATTTAATGATAACTGCGGGAAATCAGATTTTCAGGTTAAACGAAATAGCAGACATTTCTTTGGAAACTTCCCCCAAGGAAATCATCAGGCGCAATCAAAACCGTATTGGTAAAGTCACTGCACAAATTGATAAAGGTGTTGCACTTGACAAAGTTGCCAATGAAGTTCGTGAAGCAGTTGCTACAATTGATCTTCAGCCCAACTACCGTATTCAGGTTACCGGAGAAGAAGAAAAACGGCAGGATTCGATGAACAACCTTGGATTTGCTTTGATTCTTTCAGTGATTCTTGTGTATATGGTTTTGGCTTCACAATTTGAATCACTGGTGCATCCGTTTACCATTTTACTGACAATTCCGCTTGCATTTGTGGGAACTGTAGTAACCTTCCTTGTATTGGGTAAAACATTTAATATCATGGCAATTATCGGGGTAATTATGTTGGCTGGTATCGCCGTAAACAATTCCATAATACTTGTTGACCGTATTAATCAGTTGATGCAGGATGGATTGGACAGGAAAAATGCCATTATTCAGGCAGGGCAACAGCGAATCAGGCCTATTATCATGACAAGTTTAACAACAATCCTTGCTTTGTTGCCATTAACAATCGGTTTTGGCGAAAGTGTTTCATTACGCTCTCCAATGGCGTTGGCGGTAATTGGCGGTTTAACCACCTCAACTCTGTTAACACTTGTAGTTATTCCTTGTGTTTTTGATGTGCTCGACAGGTTTAGAGGGATATTTGTGAAAACTGATAAATAGAACACAGATAACGCAGATCTAACTGATTTTACTGATAATAATGCAAAACGTTAAATATTTACATTCTGAAATTACTGATTTAATTATTAAATGCTTTTACAAAGTATATAACGAAATGGGTTACGGATTTCTTGAAAAAGTATATCAAAATTCACTGCTGATAGAATTGAGAAATACAGGTTTGTTTTGCGAACCTCAAAAGCAAATCAAAGTGTTTTATCGGAATCAGATTGTGGGTGAGTATTTCGCAGATATTGTTGTAAATGAATGTGTTATTGTTGAATTAAAAGCAGCGGAAACATTGGTAGAAGAACACGAATTTCAGTTGATTAACTATTTGAAAGCTACTGAGGTTGAAGTTGGCTTATTATTAAACTTTGGCAAGAAACCAGAAGTAAAAAGGAAGATTTTTACAAATGATAGATTAAAACAGTGAAAATCAGTAAAATCTGTGTCATCAGTGTTCTAACAAAAAAAAGAAAATGAAATTCATCATACATAGAAAAATATTCATCAGCATGGTGTTTCTGGGGCTTACCGTTTTAGGGTATGTCTCCTACAAAAGATTGCCGGTAGAGCTACTTCCAAATGCCGAATTGCCGATGCTTTTTGTACAGATACAATCGCGTATCGAGGTCGATCCAAAGTATATGGAAAATCAGGCTGTTATTCCTATCGAAGGTGCAATTGGTACAATGGAAGGAATCGAAAGCATCGAATCGAACCTGAACAACCGGTCGGCAACAATTCAGGTTAATTTTGAGCAGAATGTTGATACAAAATATACCTTTCTTAAACTCCAGGAAAAAATTGACCAGGTTACCGATAATATCGACGAGAACTTTATTGTCACAGTTAATAAGGTTGACATTCAGCAGCTTGCCAATCAGTTTATGGAGTTGCAAATTAGGGGCACCGGTGGCACCGACCGTCTCCGGAATATTGTTGACAAAGAAATTCTTGCCAATATTGAAAATACCGATGGAATAGCCTCTGTTACAGTGTTTGGTGGAAAAGAGCGTTCAATTGAGGTTACCTACGATTTGGCTGCCTGTGATGCCTATAAAATTACCCCTTCACAAATCAGAAATGCAATCAACAGTAACTCCCGCAACCGCGTTTTTACAGGTTATCTGCACGATTCGAAAAAACAGTATTTTGTGCATGTTACCGCTGAGTACGACAAGGTTTCGGACATTGAAAATATAATAGTTGCCCCCGGACCAGTGTACTTAAAAGATGTGGCTGATGTATATTTTGGTGTAAAAGAAGAGGAAACAATCAGTCGGGTAAACGGGTTGGATGCAGTTTCAATGACACTTGTGAGCGATTCGCAGGCTAACAAAATTGAACTCTCTCACCGTGTTGCTGAAGAAATTGCTGAGCTGAACCAAAAACTTGCATCAAAGGATGTTGAAATTGTGGTGCAGACCAACCAGGCCGAAACCATGGAGAAAAACATTGACCAAATGATAGATCTGGCTTTGGCTGGAGGCCTTTTGGCGATTTTTGTGCTTTGGATGTTTCTGAAAAACTTCCGCATTGTTTCGTTTATGGCAATGGGAATTCCCGTTTCTGTTTTCACAGCTTTTAACCTGTTTTATGCATTTAACATTACAGTAAATAGCTTAACTCTGGTTGGTTTGGTCCTTGCAATCGGAATGTTGCTCGACAACAGTGTGGTTGTGCTCGAAAATATTTACCGGCTCGCTGGTAAAAGATACGATGCTGACCTTGCCGTAACCCAGGGAACAAAAGAAGTAATGCGGTCGATTGTTGCGTCAACACTAACAACAATTATTGTTTTCCTGCCCTTTGTTTTTTCTTCTGAATTCATGATCCGGCTTTTGGGCGATAATATTGGTGTTTCGGTAATTTCCACGATAATAATTTCACTGTTTGTGGCTTTGCTACTTGTACCAATCGGAGCCCATGTTTTGCTGAAAGGAAAACGTTCGGGGAATATTTTTTACGAAAAGGTAACAACAAACAACCGGATAATTCAGATTTATGTTCTGCTTTTAAAATCGAGCATGCGAAATCCGGCATCAACAATAATTGGTGCAATTGTTTTATTTTTCCTCACCATTTTCATCATTCTTGCAGTCAGTGTTAACAGTTTGGATGAGGTGGAAGAAACGCAGTTTTCCATTTATGTTACCATGCCAACAGGTTCAACGCTTGAAAGTACCGACCTTGTTGTTGCCGATGTTGAATCAAGGCTGGCTGAAATAGCCGAGAAGAAAGACCTGGTTTCAAAAATCCAGCAGGAGGAGGCAATTTTAACCTTCGTTTTAAAAGAAGATTACAAAGATATTGATGACCGCACAATTGCCGAAATTAAATCGGATGTTGAAGGCCGTGTAAAAAATATCGGCAATGCCGAAATAAGTTTAACTGCGCCAACTTCAAGTGCCAGTTTCAGGGGAGGCAGCCGCTCGGGCACGGAGGGATTCAGTAATTTTATGGGAATAGGGTCAAACAGCGAACGAGTGGTTATTAAAGGCGAAGATTTTGATGTAATGAAAGGTGTTGCCGAGGATCTGGAATATTATATCGAAGACCTGGAATCAATCCGCCGGGCCAATATAAGTGTTGCCAGCAACCGGCCTGAAATACACCTTTATTTCAACCAGATGTTGCTTACCGAATATGGAATCAACCTGAACAATATTGCATCCGAACTGGGTTCATTTTCACGCGAATTTACTTCGGGCGTAAACTTTAACCAGGGAACTGAAGAATATGAAATCATCATAAAACAAAAGCTCACCGAAAAGGAAGAAGAAGAAAAAACTGAAAAGGGAATTGAAGATCTGCAACGTTTGCAAATCAGCAATTCGCAGGGCGCAACCTACGATTTAAAAGATATTGCTGATTTGGTGTATGCAAGCGGAACTTCAAGTATCCGCAGGATCGATCAGGAAAAAGAAATAGAACTGAGCTACAGTTTTGTTTCGGAAGCCGAATCGTCAAAAGACCTTTTGGAAGCTTACCGAATGGAAATCGACGACATTGTAAGTTCCTATAAACTTCCTCCCGGCGTGGCAGTTGAAGTAATTCACGAAGAAGATCAGTTCTCGGAGTTTTACTTTCTGATTGGCGCCGCATTTATTATCATTTTCATGGTGCTTGCCGCTGTTTTCGAATCGGTGGTTACCCCGTTTGTACTTATGTTTTCGGTGCCGCTGGCCGCAATCGGGTCGTTTATCGGATTAATTGTTACGGGCAACAGCTTGTTTAATGCAAACACTTTAATGGGATTTATAATCCTGCTTGGTGTAGTAGTAAACAACGGGATTATATTAATCGACTATACAAATATACTTCGCAAACAAGGGCACCGTAAATCACGGGCTTTAATAACTGCCGGACTCTCGCGTGTGCGGCCCATATTAATAACCGCCGGAACGACAATTGTTGCGTTGTTTCCTTTAGCAATGGGAACTTCGGAATATGTTGGTGCCATTGGAGCACCATTTGCAATTACAGTAATTGGTGGTTTATCGCTGAGTACTTTGCTCACTTTGGTTTTTATACCCACACTTTATGCAGGGCTCGAAAATGCAATCGACTGGATGAAATCACTTCACTGGGCGTTAAAAATTGGCATGGCAGTCGTTTTTGTTGTGGGTTCACTTTATGTTTATTTTGAAGTGGATACATTCATCTGGCAACTGCTCGATTTTATGTTGCTTGTTATCCTTGTGCCCGGTATTGTGGCTTTTGTGATGACAAGTTTGCGCAATGCCAGTGCAAAAGTAATAGGCGAAAATGATTCTATAAAAATTGAAGTTCGCAAACTTGTAAAAATTTACGACCGCGACAGCCGGTTTGTGCGCGAATGGAAATCGGGCATCAAAATTCGTGAACGTGCCGGATTAACAAAGGATTACAAAAAAGCACGCGACTTTAACGATTTGATTTGGCAACTCCCTTTGTTTGGGTTTCTTGTCTATTTTACATTTATCTATCTCGAAAGTAATTTCTGGATGTGGGTGCTTTCACACTTTGTATTCTTTTTCCTTTTTGCATTAAGAATTCCAATAAATCAGGTGTTGCTTAATAAATATGAAGCAACTTCAAAACCGATATATCTGAAAATCAATAAAATCATAAAAAATATCTTTTACTGGATTGTGCCGCTTATATTTTTAGGAATATTCTATACAAGGTGGGACAATATCGGGATGTTGATTTTTGTGGGTGTAATTTGGTATTTGTTGCTTGTAATCAACAGTTCAGGCGAATATGTTCACAATAAAAGTTTGAATATTGCCCGCATCGAAGGCCGTTTCAGTGGACTGCGCCGTGGATATTTTAATATGGTGCGGCAAATTCCGATTATCGGAAAACGCAAAAAACCTTTCCGCGCCTTGAATGGTGTTTCACTGGAAATCAACACAGGGATGTTTGGTTTGCTTGGCCCCAACGGCGCCGGAAAATCAACAATGATGCGTATTATCTGCGGAATCCTTGAACAGAGTTATGGCAAGATTTGGATTAACGGAATGGACACCCAAAAATACCGGGAAGAGTTGCAGGGTTTGATTGGTTACCTGCCACAGGCTTTTGGAACTTACGAAAACATGTCGGCCTGGGAATTCCTCGATTATCAGGCCATTCTGAAAGGAATAAAGGACGCCAAAACCCGCGACGAACGTTTGGAATATGTATTGAAAAGCGTTCACATGTACGAACGGCGGAACGACAAGATCGGCGCTTTTTCGGGCGGTATGAAACAGCGTATCGGGATTGCACAAATTCTTTTAAACCTGCCGCGGATACTTGTTGTTGACGAACCAACCGCCGGACTCGACCCACGCGAAAGGATTCGATTCCGTAACCTTTTGGTAGAATTAAGCCGCGAACGGATCGTAATTTTTTCGACACATATTATCGAAGACATTTCAAGTTCGTGTAACCAGGTTGCTGTTATTAACCGTGGAGATTTAAAATACTTCGGAACACCTGGCGACATGGTAAATATGGGTGAAGGTTTTGTCTGGCAGTTTACCATACCGGCAAAAGATTTTGACAGCATTGCCGATAAAAAACTGATTGTACATCACATGCGTGATGGCGAAAACATAAGGGTTCGTTGCCTTTCAATGGAAAAACCTGCCGAAAATGCTGTAAGTGTTTCGCCTCACCTCGAAGATGCCTATTTGTGCCTATTGAAAGATTTCAAAAAACAGTAAGAAATGAGTAAAACAGCTAACATAAAAAATCAACTGATAATCTTAACCCGGATGATCCGGTATAACCTCAAAATAATTTTTGCCAACAGGTTTATCTGGTTTCTTGTTTCGGCATTTGCATTTTTTGCATTTTTTGCCATTCAAAATGTAATCAACAGAAACAATATTGTTGACGGAACCATTTACAATTTGCTCATATTTCCGGGGATGCTGCTAATTTTTTATCCATCGGCATTTGGCATCCAAAACGACGACGATTCGCGGATGCTCGAAATTTTATTTGGCATTCCCAATTACCGTTACAAAGTTTGGTTGGTGCGGCTTATTATGATTTATGTGCTCATCTTTTTCATCATCCTGCTTTTTGCCGGGATCGCATCGGTTGTATTATACAAAATCAATATCATCGAAATGTCGTACCAGTTAATGTACCCCATCGTATTTATGGGTTCAATGGCATTCATGTTTTCAACGGTTGTAAAAAACGGTAACGGCACAGCGGTGGTAATGGTTTTAATTGGTGTTGCATTAATCATTCTGGCCGATGCTTTGGAGCGCACACAATGGAATGTTTTCCTGAACCCGTTTGAAATTCCCAACAGCATGAACCAGGTAATCTGGCAGGGCATCATCTCCAAAAACCGCATTTTTCTTGGTGTTGCGATGGTTGTATTTATTCTTTACGGGCTTTTTAATTTGCAAAAGAGGGAGAAGTTTGTGTAGCGAAACTGTCAAACTTTATTTTACCAGGCAACAAAGTTCCTTTATAGAACCGTTCTTTCTGTGTTCTGCGGAGAGAGAACGGTTCTATATGTCAAATCAAAACTTCCAAAGCGGGTATTCAAGTTTTACAAAAACTTCCTGGTGTAACACAGTTACAGTAAAATATTCGGTCTCACTTACCTTTATCTTCTTATTTATACTTTCAAATCCCCTCTGATACTGCACCGAGATTCTTAAATCTTTGAGTTTATAACCTACCCCAATTTGCCAGTTATATTCGGGTATTTTTTGAGGTGCGAATGCAGAAAGCCCATCATAATATCCTTTTAATTGTCGAACCATAATTACACCTCCAGTTAAAAAGAAATTCTTACCAATTCCTTGTTCTACGATTAAAGGGACATTAAACGATTGCCATTTAACATCCAATTCGTTGCCAAAGTAGTCAATCATTTTAGGGTGCAGATGGCTGTATTCCATGCCAACAAAAACCCCGGTACTTTTAAAAAATGTATATCCCAATGAAACTCCTGCTCCCGGCGAAAAGACATTTTCAGGAAAAAACATCTCTGGAAAATTGGTTGTGTTTGCAGGGAGGTAGTAACCCATTTTGCCTGTAACATCCAATTCAAAACGCTTTTGTGCCTGTAGAGAATAAACTGAAGCAAAAATTAAAAATACCAATACTAACTTTTTCATGCTTAATTGTTTTTCTTGTTTTTATTAAAATACATATTTGAATCCTACGGATGGGATTATTGGGAACAACGAAACCTGTTTTATTTTATCGCCGCTTTTGTAATAATACCAGGGGTTCATGCGATTATATACGTTGTAAACCGAAAAGGTCCAGGTGATGCTTTTGTTATTGGTTTTTTGTTTTACCGAGTTGTAGCCCAAATCTAAATGGTGAAAAGCGGGCATTTTAAAATTGTTGGGGTTATCATACGTCTGTCTCATTATTTCCCAGGGTTTGTGGTAGCTTGAATAATCCATACCCGGAGTAACCAATCCCTCATGCTCAACATCTGGCAAACTTATGTTGTTGCCCGATTGCAATGTAAAACCAACAGAAACCGAACGCCGTAGCCTGTATTTCTCCTTAAAATTGTATTCGGCAAGAACAGATACATCATGGCGGCGATCGTATTTATCGGGGAACCAGTTTCCGTGGTTCAACCCATCGAAACGCCGTTCAGACCACGACAAGGTGTAGGAAGCCATCCCTGTAAAAGCCCCCTTTTCTTTGCGGGTTATCAATTCTATCCCGTAAGCTTTCCCTTCTCCAACCACAACGCTGTTTTCCCAGTTGTTTTCTTTTGAGTCGGTAAAATTTACCCCTTCATCAAACCTTACCACATTATCCATCCATTTGTAATATCCTTCAACATCAATTGAATAACTGCTTTTCAATTGTTTCGAGAAACCAAATGTGGCTTGCTGTGCAGTTTGCGGCCCGATTTTATCGGTAGATGCAACCCATAAATCTGTAGGCATCCCCAAAGATGAATTGGTAAGTAAATGGATATTTTGCACCATTTCGGTATAGGAGGCTGCCATGTAAAGTCCCGGCGAAAGTTGCAGGTTTGCAGAAATGCGGGGTTGAAAATGCAAATAATTTGTGTTGCCAGTAAAATAGCCCGATAACCGTCCGCCAGCATTCAATTTTAACTTTCCGAGGTCGAAAGCATTTTCAAAGTACAAGTCGGCCTGGTTTGCATTTCCTTTGTTTTGGTCGTTGAACCTGACATTGGATCCGGTGCTTTTTATCTGCACAATATTTGGGTTAAAAATAAGACGCGACATTTTGCCGCCAAACCTCAATGTGTATGCAGGCGAGGCATAAAAATCGAAATCGGTTTGGAAACAGAAATTCTGCATATCAGAAGAAGTTTGGAACAGGTTCTTACTTTTTTCGTCTTCCGCTTTTCCAATTTCGTCGTGGTAAAAATGGCTATAATATACCAATGTATTTGAAAACAGTTTTGATGTAAAAACTTTGTTCCACCGCAAAACCGAAGTAAGGTTTCCCCATTTGTACCTGAACTGCGAATTTGTATTATTTTCTTCGCGTGAATTGGAATATTGGTTGTCTTTTCCAGTATAAACGCTGAGATAAATCCGGTTTTTGGGATTAAAAATCCAGTTGGCTTTGGCGTTCAAATCATAAAAATAATAGCCAAAATTGTTTCCTGCACTTGAAATATTTTGGATTGCATACCACGGAATATCGAACAAAGTACGTCGCAAGGAGATAATAAAGGCACCGGTATCGCGTTTTATGGGAGCTTCAAAAGTAAATCTCCCGGCAATGGGGCTGATGGAAAGTACACCGCTGCCTTTGTTCAGATTCCCTTCTTTCATTGTAATATCAAGCACCGACGAAAGCCGTCCGCCATAACGGGCAGGCACGCCTCCTTTTATCAGATTCACGTTTTTAATGGCATCCGTATTAAACACCGAGAAAAAACCTAGCAAATGGTTCACGTTATACACCGGGACACCATCGAGCAGAATCAGGTTCTGGTCGCCACTGCCGCCTCGCACGTTGAAACTGGCTGTGTTTTCAGCTCCTTGTTTAATACCGGGCAAAAATTGGAGGGTTTTCAACACGTCGGTTTCGCTCATAATTACAGGCGACGATTCTATCATGTCCATTGTAACGCGCGGTTGGTTTAGCCCCGAAAGTTCGGGGTTGCTCCTTATATTCCGATAACCTGTAACCTTTACTTCTTCAATGTCAACCCCTCTTTTTAATTGAATTGTCAAAAAAGTATCGGCTTTTAGTTCAATGGTTTTGACTATTTGTTGGAATCCAAGAAAACGGAATTCGAGATTGCACTTTCCCTCGGGCAGCGTTAAACTAAAAAAGCCATAATTATTTGTTATTGCACCGTTTCCTGATTGTGCGCTAAAAATGGTGGCACCAATAATTTGTTCGCCCGATTTTGCATTGGTAACATAGCCCGAAACAGTAAATTTGTTTTGCCCTGAAACAAAAAATGGCAAAGTGAATATGAATAAGTAAAGGGTTTTATACATGTTATATTTATAGATTTATGGTTGTTATGGCACACGACCCGAAAATACCGTAGCCATTTTCAATGTTTGAATAAATCTGAACCGGCTCGTAAAATGGTAATTCGTCCGTTTCGTTCAGGCGATTGATGATTACTGTTTTTATATACTTGTCGTAGTGTTTGTCGGCTTTTAAGAAATGTTGTGTTCTATTATTTTCAACGATATCAGGAATTGTAAAATTAAGTTTCTGCCCGTCATAACCTTCATCTGTCATTCTAACTTGTAAAAAAAACCTGAACCCATACTTCTCTTCAGTATCAATGATTCTGTTAAATGGATCAACGAAAGGCGCATTTATTGCCTGGGATGAACCTCCATATTTTACACCATTTACAATCCAGGTTTGATAAATCCAATATAAATCTGCTCCTTGTTTATCAATTATCTGAACATTTAAATCTATCAACGGCCAATTAACGTTTTCCAAAATTCTTGTAGTGTCTTTGGAATAATTTAATAAAGGCTTTTCTGGGACTTTTGTAAACGCCTCTAAAGTTTCATAACCTTGTGCTTCAACTATAATTTTGTAGTCTTTACCGGATTCAGGTATTTGTTTTAAAAGATATTTACCCGAACCTAAAAATGTAAGCTTACCTTTCAAAATGTCGTTTTCAAAAAGTTTTATATTGGCATTGTTTACAGGTTCAAACTGAGCTGAGTTATCCAAACCGTGCGATAATGTAACGTTTGCCTTAATCAATGAATCGGGATTTAATATGCAGTTGATGCACAATTTAGGTTGGTGGTCGAATTCAAGGGTTACCTCTTCCACACATGAGCCGAAAATCAATAATACAAAGAGGAATAGTAAACGATTCATAATATATTAGTGTAAAAGCAAGGGATTAATACCCTTGCTTTATATTTGTTGTTAATTCCAACCCCATCCAGTTGAAGGATAACTGTTATTTGTCGCTGGAGTAAATGATTCAGGATTCTCAATAGTGTAATAATCACTTGTTTCAAAACCAAAACCTCTAAAAGTAACCTTAGCAGCGAAACTGACAGATGGCACAGTTAAATATCCAGAAGGGGCATAAGTTGTAACTACTTCCCATGAATATAAATAAAAATTAATGCTTGGACTTGTCTCCCAACTGATGTGAGTCCTCGTATCTTCAAAAATTGGTTCTGTTCCGACTTTACATTTTATCTCTTTTATACTATATGTAGTTGCATAATCCTTCCATTTTCCCCAAGAATGTTTTTGTCCTCTTTGGTTTAAATAAATACGATAACCATTTTTATAAACATTTTCATCTTCCCAAATTATCCATTGGTCGGATACTAATTGGTGGTTTATTCGTCTATCAGAAATGCCTGATTTCATGTGCCAAACATTATTGCCAGTTAGCGGGTCATCCTCTGGAAACCAATGAATTCCATTTGTAGAATACGAACCTGACTTTAGTTTAGGCATAATAATTACCATATCATCATTCATATAGGACTTCAGATTATTCAATTTGTTTATATCTCCATCGGCAATTACAATTTGTTCTTCTTTTGTATATTTTATTATACTTTTCCCAGCTTTATATATACCCTCAGTATTTAAAACTGGTAAGAAATATCCCGTCGAATACGGATAATCAATTGAACAGTCATCTGGATCGTTTTCATTAAATTTTAGTTTATTTGAATTCCGTTTCTTAAAAGCAAGGAAATCCTCATAAGATTCAAGTTTATCGTATTCATCAAAAAGTTTGTCAAACTCGGCGCGCGCCGATTTAAGACCAATTTGTTGTTCCCATGCCTCCTTTTCCGTTCTTTTCATCTTTCCAAGCATCTGGATTACACTGTCAACAGCTTCCATGTTTTTAAAAGCTAAATAACCGTTTTCTAAATAAACATCGGGTTTAACTGCTTCTTGCAGTTGTTCGTCCGCCACTTGGCTGACCAGTTCATCTTTTTGACAACCATTAATAATGGTTAACACTGTTGCTACCATAGCAAGTAATACTAATTTTTTCATACTTTTGAAAAGTTTTAAATGGGCTGGCGAGCTCGTAACTCTGCCAGCCCGGTTGTTTAAAATAAATACCTGCAACCCGGTTCTTTTTATAAGGGCTGGGTTGCTTTTTGCCCTTGGTTTATATGTATAGTTTAACATGGCTCTCCATGCAAAACAATTTCCCAAAATTTAATTCCCTCCGATTTTTAGCAGCGTTAGCGACAGGGGTTTTTCCTGGGTCTAACTGCACCAAAAATAAAACTTTAGTTTAATAAAACAAATGAATTTTACCCCCCCCCGCAATTTAGAATTAATCTGTCTTGCCCGTATTTTTAATTCAGGGAATAACAGAACAAGGAATACCAAAATCAGGAAGTGGAAAGGTTTTGCGAAATAATTAATCGCTGATGACGGTTTTTCAATATAGCACCGGTTCGGTTTATTTTGGGGTTGAATACCTGGATATGCGTTCACGTTCATCCAATAATTTCTCTCCCGAAGATTTGCGGAAGATTGTTGAAATTTTGAAAAAGCAAAAAACTACTTCCCTTGTGGGGCAAAACGCCATTAGCAAAACCGCGCCAGCAGCGTACATTACCCCAGTATCAGAATGTTTCTGAACCGATAAGCAGGGGGTATTCTGAAACTTTATACAAGTGATTTATTGATTATGGTTGCGCATTTCCTGTATTTCATGAATCATTTTATTGACCGAATCGGAAATATTGTAGAGCAGCCGGAATTGTTGCTTTTTGATTCCTGCGTTACATTCTTCAATCTGTTTTTTCAAATTCAGCAGTAACACCGAAAGATCTGGCAGCTTATTCCGGCTGTTTTCCATCAGAAACTCACTGGCACCTGTCAATACTGAACTTATCCGGTTTGTAACTTCTTCCATGTTCTCAATTTTTACCAGGTTGTTTTCGCGGTGTGCGCCCAAAGCCGAAATCTGCGACAGAAGAGCGTGATTCAGATAAGTTAGCGCAAAAGCATGTTTTTTTAATATTTGCTTGCTTTTGGGTTCCTGGCGCATACTGTTCCAGGCAAGCGCCAGTTCATTGTCGGCCAGGTGTGCATCGCGACGGGCAATGCGGTAGTCAAGATCATCAGGGCTGGCTTTTTTGTATTCACCGGCAATGGCCTGAAGATAGGCCATATTCATTTTCAGCGCTTTTGATATAATTCCGGGCATTCGTTTATATTGCCAGCCGGGCCACAAAAACCTGATCACTGTAAATGAAATGAAAGCGCCGGTTAAAGTGTTGATTAACCGGGGAATCATAATATGAAATCCTGCGTCGGCAGCAACTAGGTTAAAGGCACTGAGGACAAACATGGTAATAAAAATAACCGCTACCGAATAGTTGGTTTTCAGCCAGTAAAAAAAAGCCATGGCCGATCCCAGCATCAGGAGAAGTTGCGCTGAAGTTGTTGTGAAAACTTGTAAAAGCAAAGCACCTGCCAGTACACCGGTCACGGTACCCAGCAAGCGCTGGAACAACCTGCGTCGCGTGTCGCTGTAGGTAATCTGGCTTACAAAAAGGCTTGTCAGCATTACCCAGGCGCCTTTTTCAAGCTGCAGCGATTTAACAAGGATAAAACCGATCAAAAAACTGAGACTTAAGCGCAAAGCATACCGCACCCGGGGATGTTTGAAAGAAAGCTGCGATTTAAACCGCTCAAAAACCGACCGTTCATCTTTTTGCAATCGCGGAATGGAAGTCCCTTCTTCCACATTATCGAGGTTTTTCAACGATAAATGCGAGCGGTACAAATTGTGATGCAACAAAATCAGCGGCTGGGCTGAGTTATTGTCAATCTGTTGTAGTTTGTCTTCAATGGCTTTTGAAATCCACTCAATCGCCGGTGGATGATGGTATTCAGATCCTGTGAGAATGTTATCGGCTAAAAGCCTGGTTGCAAATGAAAGCTGACGGAGTATTTCGCCAAAACCTTCCATAATTTCAATATTTTCAGCATCGCTGCTTAACTTGTCGTGTCGCTCATGACTGGAAGCGGCCCGCTCGTGCAAACTCTGCAAAAGCATAAACCGCTGAAGATAGGGTCGGAGCAATTCCGGATTGCTGACTTCATTGCCGTAATTATTCAAAACTTCTTTTATTTTCTCAAGCGAATTGACAACATTGATATTTAAAATCGCAAGGTCTTTATTGATTTCTGCCTGAATTTCCTGTTTGCTGGGGAACAACCCCGACTTTTTATCGAGGTATTTCGATAAAGCGGAAAAGCCACCGGCCAGTTGTTCTTCCAGCAGCCGCCAGGGTGTCAGGTGCATCATCCATAATGTCATCAACCCATGAAACAGCGCTCCTGCCGGCAACAAAACCGATTGCCAGTACCATGCCGGGCTGATTTCAATGCCAAGCATGGCATAAATTCCGACCAGAATGGCACCGAATGTAATCGTCCGGTAACGTTCGCCAATTCCACCAAGCAAAATAAACAGGATGGTGGAAAGCACAAAACCGGTTCCCAGCAGCACAGGGTAATCATTCAGAAGACCTACAAAAAAACTGGAAACAAAAAAGCTGAGAACAGTAATCGTCAGGGCTTTCAGCCGGCCTTTCGGATGATCATCCGTTTCTGAAAGTGCCCCGGCCAGTGCACCCAAAGCCAGTGTTACACCATAAAACGGTTTTCCGGCAACAACAAACGGAATGGATAATATTCCCATTGAAATGGTAATCCGCAGGGCAAATAACCGGTTCGGATAACGCCGGAACCAGAGAATCAGTTTGCCAAAATCATTTCGCATGATGGTGTTGCCTTTTTTTGTCATTCACTTTTTTATTACTGAAACAAAGCTAACGGAATGAATTCAATTACTCATGAATTTCTTTCATTGAGTGGTTGAAAATATCAATAACAAAGTACACTTTTGTAGCTGGTTAGACAATTTCTCTCTGAAACTATAATCCCAATGTTCAAAACTGGGTATTAACAGAAAATTATTCATAATTCCTTCCGACGTATAAATATAAAATACCTTACAATCACAATCGGCAACAGAGATTGAAGAAGATGTATTTATTATCCTTCTTTTCATATATTATCAAACTAAACAATATGAATGAGATAATGTCGTATTCATTTTTTTTGTTTACCCCTAAAGGGAATTTAGCTCATTGATAAGCAGTTGTGAAGGTCACAACGAAAGCTTCCCTCTCCCCCGGATTTGCAATCCGGGACAAATGGTTTGGCATTTGCAAAGCTTTTCAATGCACCACCTTTGGCGCATGGGAAAAAGAAGAATTAAATCAGAGTTAATTCCCCAATTGAAAGGGGGACGCAATTGCCAATACAAACAACACACTCCTTCAGAGCTGTTATTTACCTTTCTCCCGTACCTGGTCTTCCGGCTCCCGTCTTCCTCTTTTATACAAAATAGTTTACCTTTGCCCCCTGAAATTTGAAAAATTATGGAGAGAAGAAATGTTGAGATAATGGCGCCGGTGGGTTCGTATGAATCGCTGATGGCAGCTATTCAGGGTGGTGCGGGTTCAGTTTATTTTGGGGTTGAACACCTGAATATGCGCTCGCGTTCATCCAATAATTTCTCTCTTGACGATTTGCGGAAGATTGTTGAAATCTCCTCCAAAAACAAGGTAAAAACATACCTCACATTAAATGTTGAAATTTTTGATGGCGAAATTCAGCTCATGCACCAGGTTTTACAGGCCGCAAAAGATGCCGGGGTTTCGGCTGTAATTGCCGCCGATGTTTCTGTGATTCAGCACGCACGTTCAATTGGATTGGAGGTTCACATTTCCACACAGGTAAACATAACCAATATTGAGGCAGTAAAATTTTACTCCATGTTTGCCGATGTGGTAGTACTTGCGCGCGAAATGAATTTGGGCAGGGTTACCGAAATCAGCAACCAGATAAAACGCGACAATGTAAAAGGTCCTTCGGGCGAACTGGTGCAACTCGAAATGTTTGTGCACGGCGCACTCTGCATGGCTACCAGCGGGAAATGCTATTTGAGTTTACACGAAATGAATTCGTCTGCCAACCGGGGTGCTTGTCTGCAAACCTGTCGCCGCGCCTACACAGTTACTGACAGGGAAACCGGCGCCGAAATTGATATCGACAACGAATATATCATGTCGCCAAAGGATTTGAAAACCATTCATTTCCTCAATAAAATTCTTGATGCCGGGGTTTCTGTCCTAAAAATCGAAGGGCGTGCACGGTCAGCCGAATATGTAAAAACCACGGTGCAATGTTACCGCGAAGCTGTTGATGCTTATTTTGATGAGAGTTTTACCGACGAAAAAGTGGAAGACTGGAATAACCGGCTGGCACAGGTTTTCAACCGGGGTTTCTGGGATGGTTATTATCTGGGGCAACGTTTGGGCGAGTGGAGCAAAAACTACGGCTCGCTGGCAACAAAACGCAAATTGTATATCGGAAAATGTACAAACTATTTCACCAAAATCGGGGTGGCAGAATTCAGGTTGGAAACAAATAATTTAAAAGTTGGCGACGAAATTATTATTTCAGGAACAACAACCGGAGTTGTGCAAACAATTGTTGACGAAATCCGGGTTAGCCTCGAACCGGTTGAAGAAGCCAAAAAAGGTGAGCAAATTTCCATAAAAACTGATACTATTATCCGCCGCGCCGATAAACTCTACAAATTGGTTGATGCCAAAGAAGTAAAACAGCGGCGGTAAATCTTTTTCTCAACTTACCTTTTTATCTTTAAGGCAAAAAGGGAAATGCAAAAACTATCTGTTTTAAAGAACCGTTCTTTCTCTTCACAGTTGAGAGAGAACGGTTCTCTACTTATAGAAAAGTCAAAGCCCCTGAACCTTCATTTCAAAATAAAATCCTACATTTGCAAATGTCTGAACATTTGAACAAATATGGATATTTCGATAGACCACAAAAGCAAACTTCCGCTTCATTATCAGGTTGAAGAGTTGTTGCGCGAGTTAATTGAGCAACCCAATTATAAAAAGGGAGAGTTTCTTCCGGGGGAAGTTGAATTATCCAAACTATTGGGAGTCAGCAGAAATACCATCAGACAGGCAACAAATAAACTTGAGTATGAAGGTTTGATACTTCGTAAAAAAGGTTACGGAACCAAAGTCGCCGAAAAATCTTTTACTACACAATTGGATAGCTGGCATTCGTTTACACAGGAAATGAATCAAAGCGGAATAGCATTTTCAAACTTCCTGATTAAAGCTGAATGGGTTGAATGTGACGCAAAAATTGCCACATTTTTTAATATCCCCGAACGCACAAAAGTGGTTCAGCTTTCAAGATTGCGCGGCGACGAAAACGGCCCGTTTGTCTATTTTGAAAGCTATTTTCATCCCCGGATTGGGATTACCACCGACGCCGATTTTCAACTTCCGCTTTATGAAATGCTTGAAAAACAGTACAACACGCAGGCAACAGTTTCGCGGGAAAGAATAAAAGCGCGGCTTGCCACAAAAATCACAGCAGGTCGGTTAAAAATAAAAACAGGTGAGCCGATTATGATTCGCGAACGTTTTGTTTCCGGTATGGGCGACAAACCAATTGAATATAATATTGGCTTTTATATTGCTGAAAAATTTACCTATTCAATAGAAATCAGAAGATAAAAATGCAAAAACTATCCATGGGAATTGATGTCGGCGGCAGCCACATTACCTGCCAGCTTTTCGACATTACCGCCAACCATTTTCCGGTGGGTTCGAAAGTTCGGGTTGAAGTTGACGGAAATGGGTCAAAAGATTCGATTATCGGAAGTTGGGTGAATGCCATCCAGCAAACGGTTTCAAAACAAAATATCAGAGATTTGGCCGGAATTGGTTTTGCCATGCCCGGCCCGTTTGATTACCTGAACGGAATTGCCTGGTTCGATAAAAATGTTGACAAATTTCATAACCTGACAGGAGTTGATATTAAAACCGAACTTATACAAAAGCTTGATTTACCTCACGGATTCCCAATCAGGTTTTTAAACGACGCTGCAAGTTTTGCAGTTGGCATGGCAAATGTAAAACCTGTTTCGGAATTTAATAAAATAATTGCTTTAACGCTGGGAACCGGATTTGGAACTACTTTCATTGAAAACGGTTTGCCTGTTGCCGGTGAAGACGGTATTCCTGAAGACGGGTTTTTGTATCACATTCCGTTTCAAAAATCGATTGCCGATGAATATTTTTCGACCCGCTGGTTTTTAAATGAATATAAAAATCAAACTGAAAAGGAAATCTCAGGAGTTAAAGAATTGGCGGAACTGGCTGAAAATGAAGAAACAGCAAAAGAAATATTTTCGATATTCGGGAAAAACCTCGGAAGTTTTCTGGTTCCCTGGATTCAAAAATTTAATGCAGAATGTATTGTTTTGGGCGGAAATATTTCAAACAGTTACCCGCTTTTTGAATATGAACTAAAATCTGAGTTCAAGAATAACAATATCCAACCCGGAATCGTAATTTCTGAATTGGATGAAAATGCTGCATTAATTGGTAGTGCGCGTTTGTGCGATAATGCGTTTTATCAAAAATTAATCGAAACAAAAATTATAAAATAATGAAGAATTTATTGGTCGCTTTTAGTTTGTTGCTGCTCTTTTCGTGCAACACAAAAACAGAAAATCAGGTTGAATTTAATGCCGTTCAATATGTCGATCCGCAAATTGGTTCGGTGCACGGACGCTGGTTTTTTTACACTCCGGCTGCTTTGCCGTTTGGAATGGCAAAACTGGCCCCAAACACAAACGCGTATGAAAGCGTTGGAAGCTGGCTTCCGGGCGGATACGACGACCGCCACAATTCGATCGAAGGATTTGCGCATTTTCATGAGTTCCAGATTGGCGGAGTTGTGGTGATGCCAACTGTTGGTGAGTTGAAAACTGTTCCCGGTACGCTCGAAAATCCCGATGCCGGTTACCGTTCACGATTTGATAAAAAAGATGAACATTCCGAACCCGGCTACTATTCGGTTCTTTTAAAAGATTACAACATTAAGGCGGAAATTACGGCAACCGAGCGGGTTGGATTTCATCGGTACACGTTTCCGAAATCGGAAAATTCGCGTTTGATTTTTGATATCGGCCACAAACAGGGCGAAAGCAGCGACGTGACGGAAGCAAAGGCAGAATTGGTAAACGGAAACGAAGTGGAAGGTTCTGTAGAAACCAACCCGGAATATGTGAAATTCTGCGACCCGGGCAATCGTGTTAAAATGTATTTCGTAGCGCGTTTAAGCAAAAACCCCGACAGTTTTGGCACTTTTCAGGATTCAGTTGTGAACGAAAATCAGTCGGCAACTACAGGAATCCGAAACGGAATTTACCTCACCTTTAAAACCGCTGCAAACGAAGTACTTGAAATGCAGGTCGGACTTTCGTACACAAGCATCGAAAACGCCAGGCTGAACCTGAAAACAGAAGCCACAAAAGTTTCATTTGATGAGGTGCACAAATCGGCAACAAAAAAGTGGAATGAAATGCTCGGCCGTATTCAGGTTGAAGACGAAAATTCAGCCAACAAAACAAAATTTTATACCGGATTATATCATGCGCTTCTTGGTCGGGGTTTGGCCAGCGACGTAAACGGCCAGTACAAATTAAACGGAGAAGGAATCGGGCAGATTCCTTTAAACGAAAACGGCAAACCCAAATACGCGCATTACAATACCGACGGAATATGGGGCGGGTTCTGGAACCTGAGTCAATTGTGGGCAATGGTTTACCCCGATTATTTTGCTGAATATGTTCAGTCGAATATCGATTTTTATAAAGAAACAGGCTGGCTGCATGATGGTGAAGCTGCAGGTGCTTACACAAATGGCGTTCAAACCAATTTCCAGGGCTTGCTGATTGCTTCAGCTTACAATTGCGGAATCCGCGATTTCGATTGGCAAACCGGCTACGAAGCCGCCCTTAAAAACGAAGTCGATTCGGTAGGAAGAAATCTTGGAAACGGAAAATATGATTTGAACCGTTTTATGAAACTTGGATATAATCCGTATGAAAATTACACGGTTTCAAATGGTTGGGTGTATAATTTTGGTGCATCACACACACTGGAATATGCTTTCAGTTCGTATGCAGTTGCTCAAATGTCAAAAGCACTGGGCAAAACCGGTGATTACGAAAAACTGATGAAACAGGCTGATTACTGGAAAAATCTGTTCGATCCGGAAACAAAGTTTATTCGACCGAAACTTCCAAACGGAGATTTCATAAAAGATTTTGATCCGATGAAACCCTGGGACGGTTTTCAGGAAGGAAATGCATTTCAATATACATGGTATGTTCCGCACGATCCCGCAGGCTTGATTGAAAAACTGGGATTGGAACTTTTTAACGAACGACTGGAAACAACATTTACCGAAAGTCAGAAATCGGGTTTTGGCGGTGGCAAGGAAATCGACAGTTTTTCGGGAGTTGAAAAGTTGTACAACCAGGGAAACCAACCCTGTTTACACCAGCCGTGGCTGTTCAATTACTCGGGCAAACCATGGTTAACACAAAAATGGACCCGCCTGATTTGCGACGAATTTTACGGAACTGAGCCACTTCACGGTTATGGTTTTGGGCAGGATGAAGATCAGGGACAACTTGGTGCCTGGTATGTTATGGCAGCACTCGGACTATTTGACGTTCAGGGTCATGCATCTGCAAATCCGACTTTTCAGTTTGGCAGCCCGCAGTTTGAAAAAGTAACAATTCAACTTTCAAACGACCCCGGGAAAAAACTGGTTATTAAAACTGAAAATAATTCGAAAGAAAATATGTATGTACAGGGAATTGATTTCAAAGGAAATCCGATTGAAAACTGCTGGATTAACCGGACGGAATTGATGGAAGGCGGAGAATTGGTATTTAAACTGGGTTCAGTGCCGAACATGAATTGGGGAATTAATACACCACCACCATCGATGAGTACGGAAAAATAATTAATATGATTTGACGTTGTCAGGTCTGCGACGCTGACAAGTCCGGGACTGAATAACCTGACAGCGTCCTTAGACCTGTCAGCGTTGAAAAAAACAAAAAAAATGAAACAGAAAAAATCAATCTCAACATTCTTCCTTATTCTTTTAACCACAATATTTTCAGTTGCCCAAAACAGGGAAATCCTGTTAAGCGACGGCTGGAAAGCAAAACGTGCGAGCGAAGTTATTGCAGATGGAACGGTTATTTCTTCTTCCGGTTTTGAATTTTTAGGTTGGATGGATGCCGTGGTTCCGGGAACAGTATTGACTACATTGCTCCACAACGGTAAAATTCCGGATCCGTTTTACGGAATGAATAACGATTTGATACCTGACATTTATAACGTTGGCGCTGAACATTATACCTATTGGTTTCAAAATACTTTTTCGTTGCCCGAAATAAAACCCGGCCAGCAGGTTTGGCTGAAATTCAGGGGAATAAATTATTCAGCAAACATATTTTTAAACGGACAGCGGGTAAATACCGATACCCATAAAAGCATGTATCTGCGTGAAAAATATTTAATTACACCATTTTTAAATGATTCAAAACCAAACAATCTGGCCGTAATTGTTGAACCTCCAAATCCTGTTGGCGAAGCAAACGGTGGTCAGGGTGGCGATGGTACAATTGCACGTTCAGTCACAATGCAATTTACAGCAGGTTGGGACTGGATTTGCCCGATTCGTGACAGGAATACAGGAATTTGGGACCAGGTTTCAATTGAAATTACGGGCCCGGTGGACCTGCGCGATCCTTTTGTAAAAACTTCAGTACCCGGAAAACGAACACCCGGAGGAAAACAAAATCCGGCTTTTATTTCTGTTTCAACAGATTTGGTAAATGTTTCAAAAGAATTGCAAAAGGGAACTGTAATAGCCAAAATTGGCGACAAACAGTGGAAACTTCCCGCAACAGTCAAATCAGGCGAAACTTTTAATGTTTCATTTCCTGAAATAAAAATTGAAAATCCTGAATTATGGTGGCCAAACGGGATGGGAGAACCGGTTTTGCATCAATTGCAACTGAGTTTTGAAATAGATGGAGCAGTCTCCGACAAGGAATCAGTAAATTTTGGAATCCGGCAAACCGATAATTATTTTGATAAAGTTGTTGGTGGACGCGTGTTCTTAATAAATGGACAAAAAGTGTTTATCAAGGGTGGAAACTGGATCGCTTCGGATGCTTTGTTGCGCCTTTCGCCAGAACGATACGATGCTGAAGTCCGGATGCACGCTCAAATGAATATGAATATGATTCGGATTTGGGGAGGTGCAATGCCCGAACGTCCGGAATTTTATGATGCCTGCGACAAATACGGACTTTTAGTGTGGCAGGATTTGTGGGTTTCCGGCGATTGCAACGGCGAGTGGTTCGACCCCAGGAAAAAGGAATCACAGGCAAGGCGGAAAGCATATCCCGATGATCATTCACTTTTTCTTGCAACGGCAATCGACCAGATAAAAATGTTGCGCAATCACCCAAGTCTTTATCTCTGGTGTGGCGGTAACGAAACGCCTCCTCCTCCCGACATTCACGATGCCCTGGAAACAAGTATTTTCCCGAAATTTGACGGTACACGCTACTATGTAAATGAATCAACTTCCGACAGTATTCTCAGAAATACGATTGGCGGAAACGGCGACGGTCCGTATGGAATTCAAAATCCGCTGCGGTTTTTTGTAACACAATCTTATCCTTTTAATCCTGAATTGGGTTCGGTTGGAATGCCAAACGTGGAAACAATGCGTAAAATAATGGATGAAAAGGATTTGCAGCCACCGCGAAACGATCGTGCAAATCGTGTTTGGCTCTACCACAAATACATTGGTTATGGCGATCATATCGAACGTTTTGGTGAAATCAAAGGGATTGACGATTTCTGCAAAAAGGCACAGCTTGTGAATTATGAACAATACAGGGCTCTGCAGGAAGGTTTCAATGCCGGAATGTGGGACAAATACACAGGTATGCTGGTTTGGAAAAATCAAAATCCATGGACTGCTTTACGAGGACAGTTTTATGACGTTTTTCTGGATCAGAACGGTGGTTTTTACGGATTTCAGCATGGTGCGGTTCCGCTGCATGTACAGTTAAATCTTAACGATTCAAGCGTTTGTGTTGCCAATCAAACCATTTTTGATGCAAGCAATCTTACAATTGAAACACAGCTTTTTGATCTGCATGGAAAAAAATTAAGCGGCGAACAATTTCAAATTTCTGTTCAGGCAAGTACACACAAAATAGCAGGAAAACTATTTGCAGGATCAAAACCATCAGGACTTTATTTTGCCCGGTTAATCCTGAAAAATGAAAGTGGAAAAATACTGGATGAAAATTTATACTGGCTCACCGGTGAGGGTTCAGATATGCAGGAATTGGAAAAACTGCAACCTGTAACACTTCAGCTTCAAATCGAAAAAGACGAACAGGGGAGAAGATTTGCAGTAATCACCAATAACGGCAATGAAACGGCCTTTTTTACACGGTTAAAAATAAGTGATAAACAAACGAATGAATTGGTTCTTCCCGTGTTTTTCGAAGAAAATTATCTGACTTTCTTTCATGGTGAACAAAAGAAAATTGCGATTGATTTGTCTCATTTATCATCTGAAATTAAGTTGGAAAATTTGCAGTTGGAACTGGAACCCTGGAACGGAACAGCAGTTAAACAAGATTTATAAAAGATTCAAAATTTAATACATAATTGAAACGAAAAGCCCTGAAAGGGCTAAATATTAATAACCCCGGGTTTTAACCCGGGGAAAAAAATGAAGATGAAACATCCGGCGCATCCACAACAACATATTGAAAATGAAAGGTTACATGCGCCGGGGAAAAAACCATATAAAATTAGTAGAACATGAAACTATCAACTTTATTAATTATCCTATTTATGATTGCAAGTTGTAATCCGAAACAACCTCAAAAACAGGCTCTAATGAGACAGATTCATTCCAACGAAAACTTTGCTTTTACAAAAGCAAAAGCCCTCGAAATAGTTAAAACCGGTTTTAATGCCGGCGACGGTTACGGCGAAGTCTGGATTCGCGATTACAACACCTTTATAGAACTCTCGGCACAGGTTTTCGAGCCTGAAGTTTTAAAGGAAAACCTGCTTGTTTTCTTTAAAATGCAGGGCGATGACGGAAATATTATCGACGGATTTATTCCAAAAGATAAAGTTTCAGGAGTGGGTTACGATTACATTTATTCTGGTTTGGAGCCACGTTATGCGGGCCATAAAAATACGGTTGAAACCGACCAGGAATCGTCGCTGGTGCAGGCCATTTACAAATACATTAATGTTACCGGGGATAAATCAATTTTGAATGAAATGGTTGGAGAAAAATCGGTTGCCGACCGTCTGGAATGGGCAATGGATTTTTTAATGCAACACCGCTACAACGAAAAATACGGGCTTCTCTGGGGCGCCACAACTGCCGACTGGGGCGACGTTCAGCCTGAACACGACTGGGGCGTTTATTTTACAGAAGATACACATTACGCAATCGATATTTACGACAATGCCATGTTTTTAATCGCGCTCGACAATTTGATGGAAATTGTTCCCGAATCAAAAGAAAAGTGGCAACCCGTTCGGAATCAGATTGCGGAAAACACCCGTAAATATTTGTGGGACGAAACCAATCAGAAATTCATTCCGCACATTTATTTAAATGGTTCTCCTTTTCCTGAAGATTTTAATGAAAACGAAATATACTACCATGGCGGAACTGCTGTTGCAATTGAAGCCGGACTTCTTTCAAATGAAGAGATAAAAATTTCGCTTGATAAAATGATTGCCAATGTAAAAGCATCGGGTGCCGGTTCCATCGGATTGACAATGTATCCGCCATACCCCGAAGGATTTTTCAAGAACAAGGGAATGTATCCGTATGGTTATCAAAATGGTGGCGACTGGACCTGGTTTGGCGGGCGCATGATTCAGCAACTCATTAAAAACGGTTTTGTTGAAGATGCCTACCAGCAAATGCAGCCCATGGTAAAACGGGTAAAAGACAACAACGGTTTTTTTGAGTGGTACACAGTTGACAATAAACCAAAAGGCTCGGGAACTTTCCGTGGTGAAGCCGGAGTTTTATACAAGGCAATTATCATGTTCGAAGAAATAAAATAAAACAGAAGCTGACAGGATTTGGAAGAAATAATAAAAACCAATTTCTGTCGGTTTCAGGAAACAATTAAAAATTAACGGGAATGAAAATCAATTTTTTACGGTTCGGCTATTTTATCTGTTTACTCAACTTTATTATTGTAAACACTGTATTTGCGCAAAACGACGTCAAATCAAAATTAAAATCCACTGACGATCCGATGGCTGTGGAATTGACAAAACATCTGTCAAATGACCAGGGTTATATTTGGCCCAAAGATGCAAAGGTGATGGAAAACCTTGAAAAATGGCAGGGTTACAAATTTGGACTGCTGATTCACATGGGTTTATATTCTGAACTTGGAATTGTTGAATCATGGGCTTTGTGCCCCGAAGACTGGATTACACGCAACGGCTACGACGATTATTATAAATTTTGCAACGATTACCGAAACACAATTACAAAATTTAACCCGGTTAATTTCGACCCCGAAAAATGGGCGAAAATGTTTAAAAGCTCCGGTGCAAAGTATATGATTTATTCATCAAAACATCATGATGGATTTTGCCTGTACGATACAAAATACACCGATTTCAAAGTAACTGCCCCGGTTTGTCCGTATTCAGTCAATCCAAAATCAAATGTTTTAAAAGAAGTTCTTGATGCAACAAGAAAAGAAGGGCTGGCCACCGGGATTTATTTCTCGAAACCTGACTGGACTTCCCCTTATTTCTGGTGGCCGTATTATCCTCCGAAAGACCGGAATCCCAGTTATGATATTACCAAACACCCTGACAGGTGGAAAAAGTTTGTTGATTACACGCAAAATCAAATCAATGAGCTGACAACAGAATATGGAAAAGTAGATATTCTTTGGTTGGATGGTTGCTGGGTTATGCCAAAATCAGCAATAACCGAAAAAGTTGCAGAATTCTGTACATATCCGCACGATATGGATATAAACATGAAACTTATTGCCGAAAAAGCACGTGCCAGTCAGCCCGGAATGCTCGTTGTTGACCGTTGGGTTGAAGGGGAATATGAAAACTATTTAACTCCCGAACAAAAAACACCCGAAAAACCGTTGATGGTTCCATGGGAAAGCTGCATTACAATGGGTGGCGCCTGGGGTTGGGTGAAAAACGATAATTACAAATCATCAAAACAACTTGTACACTTGCTTGTAAACATTGTTGCCAAGGGCGGAAACCTATTGCTGGGTGTTGGTCCAAACGGGAAAGGCGAATTTGAACCTAAAGTTTATGAAAACCTTGCCCTGCTTGGAAAATGGCTTGAAACAAACGGCGAAGCAATTTATGAAACAAATCCCGTTGAACCATTTCTGGATGGCAAAGTTGCATACACAGCAAAAGGCGATCACACAATTTATGCAATTTACATGCCCGATAAAAATGAAGAAGAATTGCCTTCCGAAATATTTGTTCAAACCAATTTAAAAGGAAAACTAAAGATTAGTCTGCTGGCTGCAAACCAGAAATTAAAGTTCAAAACAGTTGAAGGTGGCGTAAAAATAGCGATACCCCAAAACTTAAGATCTTCGCTTGCAAAACAGGAGGCAGTAGCAATCAGACTTCAGAATGAATAGCAAATTAAAATGACAGAATACAGAAAAAGTGAAATGGAAAATTGGCGAAAAAGCGATCAGTTTTTAATGCCGCAAAAAAAAGTGAATCCTGAAGTGCAGGGAAAGTACAGTCTGTATCCGGCAACGAAAATTGAGGATGGAAAAATAACAGATGGCTTTGAAACACTGGCACAGGAGATTGCAAACAAAAAACAGATTATTATTGACGGTTATATTGGCGTTTTTTTTGAAGATTTTAAAGAGAAACTTAATGCAGAGTTTAATAAGCTGGGGAAGAAAGTTGCCTGGCAGTCCGCTGATGAAGCGCTAAAACCTGAATCAGAAATCAACGAATTAATTGCTCCGTATTTAGGCGGAAACGATCCTATTTTCGGAAGCCGGACAACATTGAACTTAATCGACTTTTACCAGTCAGAAAAACTTCAGAAAATAAAACCGGATGAAAAGGCGGATATCAATATCGTTTACGGAATTGGTGCCGGATTGACAAATATTCAAGGTACATTAATTTATATCGATTTGCCTAAAAATGAAATTCAGTTTCGGGCGCGGGCAAAGTCAATTA